>JAYUJV010000174.1:0-1199 GCA_043764975.1 Saprospirales bacterium | reverse complement strand
GGACTTTTGCAAGGTCATCCGTTCTTAAATCGGCTTTGGATATGGGATAAAAAGCAAAAATGGACGAGTATGCGAAAACTTATCCACAATTTCCGTAGCGAACAATACGATTTGGTCATCAATGCACAACGTTTTTTTTCTTCTGGTTTGATGACCGTTTTGTCAGGTGCAAAAAAGACAATTGGTTTTGATAAAAATCCCTTATCGCACTTTTTTTCTGTTCGTCGTCCACATCGTATCGGCGAAGGACATGAAGTAGGTAGAAATATGTTATTGTTGCAAGACGTTGTAAATCAATTGGTTACGAAGCCGAAATTGTATCCGACAGCTAATGATGAAGCGATTGTAAGCGAAATGTTGCGTACTAAACTTGATAAAAATACGAATTATATTTGTATGGCGCCGACCTCCGTTTGGTTCACGAAACAATGGCCAGCTGCACGTTGGGGAATGTTGATACAAGCAATTCCTGAGTCTGTACATATTTTTTTACTTGGTGCAAAAGGCGATGTAGACTTAGTTACCAACATTATAAATAGTTATCCACGAAAAAATGTGGATAACTTGGCAGGTCAATTAAATTTCTTACAATCGGCGGCATTGATGCGTGGTGCAAGCATGAATTATGTCAATGATTCTGCGCCCTTACATTTTGCATCGGCTGTGAATGCAGCTGTGACGGCTATTTTTTGCTCCACGATTCCCGATTTCGGTTTTGGTCCACTTTCGGACAATAGCCTAGTGGTGCAAACGAGCGAAAACCTAGCGTGTCGCCCTTGTGGTTTGCATGGCTACAAGGCTTGCCCCAAAGGTCATTTTGATTGTAGCAATATTGAAATCTCTGCTTTTGGACTTTGATTTTTTACTAAAAATAATATCTTTTTGACATGGAATTGAGAGAAAAAATAATTGCCGAATTACAGAAAATGAATTTTGATTTAGATCAAACGACGATTGATTTTTTGCAAAAAAGTCTCCGCAATAAGGTGAAATATACGACAGAAAAGGTTGAAGATGATCAAATAACGATCGGAAAATCCAAGATTGGCGGCCAACCAGATTTGGTGGCTGACTTTGTGTGGCCAAAGTATAATAATGAGTATTTGACATTTTGCGCGCAATATAACCTCGCCGACATCATGCCTTTCGATACCGAAAAACTTTTGCCTCAATCAGGTTTGTTGTCTGTTTTTATTTAC
>JAYUJV010000173.1:0-1200 GCA_043764975.1 Saprospirales bacterium | reverse complement strand
ATGAGGGTTGCGCTGACCGCAATATCGTTGCTCAATTTGCCATTGAGCGTGAGGTTGAAACGCGAATTTAGCACAGGATCTTGATTGTTGCCGATACTGACGCCTCGCACGAGCGCGCCAGAGTAATCAAGTCCTTCTCTTTTGTCGGGCAAAACGTCATTATTGGCATTTGGGCGGTCTTTTTCGCGAAAGCCAATGTAGTTTTTTCCCCACGATGAGCGAATTTGAGCCGTATCGAACAGCATTGAAGCCTTAGCGATGTTGATTGGAAAAACTCGATATGTAGCAAAAAAACGAGTAAAAGTCGGCAGCCGTTTCCAAGTGATGCTTTCGTTTTGGAGCGTATAGAAATTGCTGTCAATAGGTTGTCGTAAGCTATCGAGTAAGACCAGCGTTGATGATATAATCGTCAGACTATCAAGGCTTTGTGTCGGAAAAATGACCGTCAATTGCTTTTGCCTACGGTTATCTTGTTGAGCCATCAATGCGACACTCAACAGCATAAAAACCAAGAAGACAAAAACGGATGATTTATTTTTCAAGACAATTTACTTTACAAGTCTAAAAACGAACAAACAAAGTAAATATTTTTAATTAACAAAAGTGAGAAAATCGCTTGTAAATGTTGAATGGATGGTCGGTTTTTATTATGTATTGAATATGTATTAGATGAAGTCACGCTCACGAAGTTCAAAATTAAGAAAGCGTTTGGTGTTTTACCAATATGGTATGTGGCAGCAGTTGTAAACCGAAAGTGCCGTTAGGCATGGTATGTTGGTAACTGATAAACATCCAAAAAAGCTATTCAAGCGCCGTAGGTGCGACATTTCGTATTTATAATCTACTATGAAAATGATACATTTATGACCATAATTTTTAATTTTTAAAACCCCTAAAATCACTAATTTTCAATAATAAAAGGCCTTAAATGTTAATTATTTGTTAAAATTTATATTTTTTTAATTCTTTTTTTATTTATAAAATGATGCTTATTTTTCACAAATACTTAATTTTATTTTAATAATATTTATCTAAAACATTGATAATCAATTATTAATAAATATTTTATTAATGTATTTAAATAAAAATAAATGCACAACATGATTTTATTGTCATTGTGTAGGTCTTGACAAGGTTGCATCTTTGTATCATCAAAACGGAGTTACTAATAACAACAACGTTTTGAGCCACTTCGGGAAA
>JAYUJV010000172.1:0-3349 GCA_043764975.1 Saprospirales bacterium | reverse complement strand
CTCCAAGGTAAGAAACCGTGGAATAGTGTAAAGATAGACATAACCAACAATACGTCGTGGAACAAGGCAATGATTGCACCCAAAGAGAACTGCCATTTGTTGAATCGAATACCGATATAGATAAAGATTAACAACAATGAGAAAAATATCGCTTTGAAAGCTGAACTTTGAATATCTTTTGCTACATAACTACCTACTTTAGAGTAGCTCGTGATGTGCGTACCTGTACCGTCTGCTTTCTTAAAATTATCCAATGTAGCGGCTGTTCCAGAAGCTTCTTTTACACCTTGAAATAACTTTTCGCGTACTTCTTCTGCTGCTGCTTCTGAGTTATCATCTACTTTGTAAGAAGTTGTGATGTTGTATGTATTGCTGATATCTACTGCTTTTACAAGTGTAGAACCTACACCTACAAATTTAGCATCTAAAGCCGAACGCAACTTGTCTGCATCAATTGCATTTTCAAATTTTACGTTGTATGACCAACCACCTTTGAAATCTACACCCAACTCGAAGCCACGCATAAAGAATGAAATCGCACCTGCAATGATGATTGCACTCGAAATCATGTACCATTTTTTACGCTGACCTACCCAGTCAATATTAATATTGCGGAACAAGTTCGCTGACCAAGGTGCTGAGTACTTAATGTCTTTACCTTTACCTAAATAGTACTCAGTAAATAAGTGTACCAACAACATGGCTGTAAATACCGTAGATACGATACCGATAATCAAGACAATTGCAAAACCTTTTATTGGACCAAGTCCAAAATAAGCCATTACGAAAGCCATCAATAAGTTTGAGATATTGGCATCTAAGATAGCCGGATATGAATTGTAGAAACCATCTTTGATGGCTACTGCCAATGTTTTTCCTTCCATCAATTCCTCACGGATACGCTCGTATATGATTACGTTGGCATCTACCGCAGCAGCAAGTGTCAATACGATACCCGCAATACCTGGCAATGTCAATACTGTACCATAAGATGTCAACGCACCAATGATAAAGAATAAGTTTATCAATAAACCTATGATAGATAAAATACCACCTGTGCTATAATAAGCAATCATCAATAAGATAATGGCCAATAAACCTAAACCTAAAGCAGTAAATGATTTATTGATGTTTTCTTTACCCAATGATGGTCCGATTACACTTTCTTGAATAATCTGTGGCTTGGCAGGTAACTTACCAATCTGTAAGATAGAAGCCATATCTTTTGCTTCATCAACTGTATAATCACCTGTAATAGATGAACTACCACCTGTGATTGCACCTTTTACACTTGGAGCAGAAACAACTTCATTATCCAATACAATAGCGATTTCACGGTATTGAGCATTGGCAGCTTCTGTTGTCATAGCGCCCCAAATACGGGCACCTTCATTGTCCATTTTTAAAGAAATAGCTACTTGACCTGATGTTGGATCGGGTTCAGCAGTTGCATTCGCAACGTGATCGCCTTCAAGACCTGGACCTTCAGTACCTCTTTGGCACTTCAAAGCATACAATTCATATAAAGTACCATCTTTACCAGCTAGCTTTGCAGCCTTATCTTTCAATGGCTTTGCAGACCAACGGAAAATCATATCACGTGGGAAAAGGTTCTTTATTTCAGCATTACTTTCTAAATACTGGCTAATTAACTTCATTTTATTTTTTTCAGCCACACCTATTACAGCTGGAGAAAACATAAAACCTTGACCTCTATTAATATTCAAAGTCATATTGCTCACGATTGGGCCTTGGCCTAACTTCGTTGAGTCTATTTTCGTAACTTTGTTCGTATCTACTACACCATTCAAAATAGCCAAAGCCTTTTGGTCAGCCGCTTGTAGAGTTGATGTCAAAGCAGGATCGTTTGCACGATATATATCCCAAAACTGCAAGTCAGCACCTTTTACCAAGGCTTCACGCGCACGTTTTGGATTGTCAATACCTGGCAATTCAACCACGATTAAGTCACGTGCAGCATCTAATGATACGTTTGGTTGCGTAACACCCAAACCATCAATACGCTTTTTCAAGAGTTCTTCTGTCAAACCAACCGTTTCAGTTGCTTTGGTACGCAAGATGCTCTTTACTACGGCATCATCAGAATCCATATTGATTTTACCTTTAAAAAAATCATTACGGATAAACAATGGTGCTAGTTTTTTACCAGTTTTAGCATATTCTTCAGCAAATAAAGTAATCATATCGCTGTTTCCACCTTGCTTTAAGCGCGCATCTGCAGTTGCTAAAGCAGTTTTGAAACTTGGATCTGTACTTTTATTTGACATAGATGTCAAAAACTCTGTCAAATCAACTTGAAGCACAACACTCATACCGCCTTTAAGGTCAAGACCCAAAGCCAATTGTTGTTTTTTCAAATCATTGTAAGTGTATTCTTTAATCAATGGCAAACTAAATACCTTTTCGGTAGCCATTGAATCCAAAAATGCAGCTCTAAAACCTTTAGAGATAGCATCTTTGTCAGTTGATGTTGACTTTGCAGCCATTTGAGCTGCATAATCGTCTGCTGCTGTTTCTACTTTACCCGTTGGGTAAGTGAGGATAAATTGTCCAATGAATACTATGGCGAATAACCAAGCAAAGAACTTAACTAAACCTTTACCTTGCATTTGTAAAATTTTATAAAATTAAATTTCAATAATATGTTCTATTAAAAAACGGTGCAAATATACCACTTTTACTCATAGTAAACCTAAAAAGTTTCATTTTAAAAGAATAATATTTTTAAAATATACTTTTTTGATACTTATTGCTTACAAATAGCGTGCTGAAAACACTTTTTACTTAGGCTTTCGCCAAAATAAAATTAAAAACCTATTCTTCATTTGGCATTAAAATCTAAAATATATTAAAAAAAATATTTATTGATGTATTATTCGACTAAAGTGTATAAGGTTTTGAAAAGCGAATTTATTGTAATTCAACGTTGTCAGCGTTTAAAACGCTGACAACGTTCGGGAAAAGAGTAAAACTCAACGCATGGATAAATAGATTAAATGTATAAATGAAAATAATAATACGTAATTTGTTGAGTTAGAAGTTACCGACACCTTGAAAGTGTCGGTAACTTAGAGCCGTTTTTTTTAAATCAATATTTTACACATTGAAGAAATAATTTATACATTTCATCTATACCAAAATGCGTTTGGTTTTACCCTTTTGCATATTTTAGTTTTTTATCTACGATTAGTGTTCTATTTTACTTGTAAAATACTTATTCGATATTCATTTTTTTATACTTTAAAGTTTAAATTCGTGTATTAGTGGCTAAAAATATCTCGTATAGTATTTTTTAGCCACGAATGCACAAATAAACATACTAAACTCG
>JAYUJV010000171.1:0-3350 GCA_043764975.1 Saprospirales bacterium | reverse complement strand
TTTCAAATGATTATTTTAAGAATGGGCAAGGTAAAAAAATATACGATTGGCTCAATGCCAATGCCGCTACGTATGGTTTTTGCCAACCTTACAGCGACAAAGCTGATGGCCGCACTGGCTACAATCAAGAAAAATGGCACTGGACTTTTATGCCAGTTTCACGTGTGCTGACGCGATTGGCAAAAGCCAACCTCAAAAACGAAATGATTGTCGGATTTGAAGGCGCCGAAACAGCACCTGCTATCAATGTAGTAGAAAAATATGTATTGGGTATAAAGCCCGCTTGTGCAATTGAAGATTAGAAACAAGTAGTACCTACTCAACTATTTTGCAGAATTAGGATAACCTCTCTTTTTTTGATTGAACTTTCTGTTTCAATAAGCAATAGACAATAAGTAATTTTAAAACCAAGCATCGTATTCATGCTAAAATCTAAATTTTGCTATTTGCTTATTGCCTATTTAAAACGAGTAATCAACCATTAGTATAAAAATTCAATTCTCTACTAACACCCAAGTTTTTACAAAATAATTATAAATAATGACGCTCACGCCCCGATATACAACCCTTTTACAATTACAATCCGATTTGCGTACACAAACCATAAGTTGCTCAGAATTGGTAGAACATTATTTGCAAAATATAAAAAAACAAGCGGACTTAAATGTTTTTGTAGAAGTATTTGAGGACGAAGCCAAAGCGCAAGCCAAAGCCTTGGATTTAAAACTCAAAACAACACCCAACGAATTGGGGCGTTTGTTCGGCATAGTGCTATCAATCAAAGACGTAATCTGTTACGAAGGGCATCAAGTCACCGCAGCGGCTAAGATTTTGGAAGGCTTCACGTCTCTTTTTTCGGCGACAGCCATAGAAAGATTATTGGCAGAAGATGCGATCATCATTGGGCGCGTGAATTGCGATCAGTTTGCGATGGGTTCTACGAACGAAAATTCGCACTATGGCGCAACGCGCAATGCCTTGAATCCAAGCAAAATCCCTGGCGGTTCATCGGGTGCTTCGGCAGTATCTGTTCAAGCGGATATGTGTTTGGCATCTTTGGGAAGCGATACGGGCGGCTCGGTTCGGCAGCCAGCTGCATTTTGTGGTGTGGTGGGCATGAAACCGACTTATGGCCGAATCTCTCGCTATGGACTATTGGCTTATGGTTCCTCTTTTGACCAAATCGGAACGCTCACGCACAGTATCGGTGATGCAGCCTTACTGCTCGAAATCATGGCTGGTGCTGACGATTTTGACAGCACAGCAAGCCAAACGATTGTCGATGAATACAGCAATCCCGAACCTGCTCGACCTTACAAAATTGCTTACTTCGATGCGGCTTTGCAACACGAAGGCATTGATACAAATATTAAAAAACAAACTTTTGACTACTTAGATACACTTCGTGCAGCTGGGCATCAGGTAGAATCCGTCGAGTTCGAGTTGTTGGATTATATGATTCCTGCTTATTATGTACTGACTACCGCCGAGGCTTCGTCGAACCTATCGAGATATGATGGCGTTCGGTTTGGGTATCGCAACAAAGAAGCCAAAAGCCTAGAAGAAGTCTATACTTTATCGCGCACCGAAGGGTTTAGTATGGAGGTAAAAAAGCGAATTATGCTTGGTTCGTTTGTGTTGAGTGCAGGTTATTATGACGCATATTACACTAAGGCACAACAAATTCGTCGATTATTGAGCGACCGAACAAAGGCTATTTTATCCGATTATGATTTTATTATTTTGCCAGTGAGTCCCACTTCGCCTTGGGATATTGGTAGCACTTTGTCGGATCCGCTGGCGATGTATCTTTCGGATATTTTTACGGTGTATGCCAATATGGTTGGTATGCCAGCCGTGGCTTTTCCGATCGGAACACATAGCGAAGACAATATGCCAATCGGCATACAAGTCATGGCCAACAAGTTTGAAGAACGTAAATTACTATCTTTTGCAAATCAAGTTTATCAAAAGTAAAATGTAGTTTTAAAGCTACTATGTGTTCCAAATCCATGAAACGATTGAGTATTTGTAAATAAATATTAAAAAATAGTGTTTAAAATAGTAAAACATCGAATAAAACGACTTAAATTCGTGTTCATAAGTATTTTATTCAAAATGCCCCTCGCAAAACTTACCTATATTTCAGATGTTAAAAAAAATATTGCTTGTAGAAGACAATCCTGCTGATGCTGAATTGGTCCGAATTGTGGTCGCTGAATTAGGCTTGGCAGCCGAAGTGCAACACGCACAAGGTGCAGAAGAGGTGTTTGAATATCTCGACAACCCAAGTACTTTGCATAGTCAAATTGCCTTTGTGTTGCTCGATCTGAATATGCCGCGCGTTGGCGGCATCGAAATCTTGCAACGGATTCGACAATCGAAACAATATGGTTTGTTGCCAGTCATTATTTTTACATCATCTGCTAATAAAACCGACGTTTTGGCTTGTTATAACAGCGGCGCCAATGCTTATGTATGTAAGCCAATCGATTTCGTTGATTTTAGCAATACCATAAGTGCAATTGCTGAGTTTTGGCTCAAAAGTAACTTAATGCCAAAGATGTAAAAGCCATTTTACGAAAGTTAAAAATCTAAATAAGTTTCTAAATATTTATTAATAAAATGAAAAATATAGCAGTTTTCACCTCAGGCGGAGATGCGCCAGGTATGAACGCTTGTATAAGGGCAGTCGTTCGGACTTGCCTCAATAAAGGCATAAAAGTGTTCGGTATCAAAAAAGGCTATGAAGGCATGATTGATAACGAATTTATAGAAATGGATAGCAAATCCGTGAGTAATATCCTACAAAATGGTGGTACAATCCTACAAACTGCTCGTAGCGCTCGCTTTTTGACACCCCAAGGCCGAAGTTTGGCTTACGAAAGTTTGAAAAAAAACAACATAGATGGCGTGGTAGCCATCGGTGGCAATGGTACGTTTACTGGCGCGAAAATTTTTATGCAGGAATATCCTGATATTGCCTTTGTAGGCATACCTGGCACGATTGACAACGATCTTTTCGGCACCGATTACACCATTGGTTACGATACGGCCGTGAACACGGCCATGCACGCTGTCGATAATATAAAAGATACCGCCAATGCGCACAATCGCTTGTTTTTCGTTGAAGTAATGGGTCGTGATGCTGGTTTCATTGCCCTGAAAACCGCCATTGCAACAGGTGCAGAAGCCGTTTTAGTACCCGAAACACTCGATGCTTTTGATAAAATAATCGCTATCCTCGAACGTCGTCATGTAGAAAATAAAAGATCGAGTAGTATCGTGATTGTGGCGGAAAACGAGGAGTATGGAGGCGCTTTTCAGATAGCCGCAGATGCAAAAAAACG
>JAYUJV010000170.1:0-3350 GCA_043764975.1 Saprospirales bacterium | reverse complement strand
AATAGTTTTTCGCCAAACGGCGACAACCTCAACGATGTGTTTAGTATCTTTACGCGCAACAGCATACAAAGCGTAAACGATTTGGTCATTTTTGACCGATGGGGCGAGCAAATTTATGGTCAAGCCGAAGTCGAAATCAATGATACCAAAAAAGGTTGGGACGGCACTTTTCGAGGTAAAGATATGCCAAGCGACGTCTATACATTCTACCTAAAAGCCAATTATATTGACGGCACAAGTACAACCTTGCAAGGCGATTTCTTTTTGATGCGGTAAGTGGGGAAATGTATATTTGAAAACAATAAAAAAATGATAAGATATAAAAAGATAGGAAGAAAATATTTGCTTTTAAGTTCAAGAGTGGGATTAACAGGTGGACCTTTTCATGGAATGGAGTGGATGGAAGACAATTATAATGACCAAACACTAAGACAACTTACCGAAAATGTAGGTATGATGGCGTTTATATACGAAATGATAGATGTATTGACATTCGATGTAGTAAATGTTGAGTATTTGAGTTTAGAATTGGGGCATTTTGATATTTATGAAAGAGCATATATTTCAAACGTATGCTTTAATAAAAACATCACACAAATAAAACTATTTTTGGAAGATAAAACTCAATGGTCTAAATCAGAAATAAATAGTATGGAGATTGAATTTAGAAGTTTGTTAAAGATAGCTGACCTTGAAGTGCTTATTTTGGGATTGGGTTTTACAAAATTGCTATCCGATACTAATTTAATCACTTATGTAAAGCATGGTATTGATGTTTGGCTTTATCAAGAAAAAAGACCATTTATGGAAATTACATTAAAAATAGAAAATGAAAATATTAGATTTTTAAAAATAGAGTACAAAGGACAACCTTTTTCATGAAATTGATTTTTTTAAATCGTTTTTTAAAATATCTTTATTTTCATAATCGTCAAAACCGAAATTTTAGTTAAATAATATTAAAATTAAGTATTTGGTATAAATTATGTATATCTGTAATGTATTTAAAACTGTTCAACAATACATTATATACATGAAAAAATATTATATTTTAGTTATCGTTTTTAGCTTTTTGGGATTAGATGCTAGTTTTGCGCAATCTTTCAATTATATCGGCAATTTTCGGAACAATGAAGCTGGGCTTTTGGTGTCTGTGAGCAATCGAAACTCGATTACGAATGCCGAAATTTGGTTGCATGGCAAAGTTCACAACGGCTTTTGCAACGAAGAAAATGGCATTTTGAAAGGTTATTACGAAGAAGACAAAGTAAAAAAACTGTTTTCGTTGCTTCGCCAAAACAACAAATATTACATCAATGTCGAAAATTATACCTACGAAGTTGATCTCGAAACTGATAATGACAAGCAGCCAACTGGTCTAAAATTGGCAAATGTGACCAATTCGATACCAAAAGATGTAGCCTTGCCAAAAGGCGAAAACGTAAAATGTAGCTTAGGTAATTTTGAGTTTACATTGCCAGAAAAATGGAAAATGGAGCATAAATCCGACCTTTGCTACAAAATGACAACCACGCTCGACAACACGCAATGGATGGTTCGTGCGCACACCTGCACGAATGCCGACGAGTTGTACGCCCTACTCTCTCACGATATTTTGTTCGAAGATTCGCCTCAAATGACCTTGACCGATGGCGGCCTCATGCTTTATGGCAACAATGGCTTGATTTCGACACGCGAAGGCTTCACTAAAACTGGCGAACGTCAAAAATATACCGTTGTTGGAATGCTTTCGCCCGATGGTGGCGGCGTGTTGGTTATCGGTGGCGCACATAAAAATGATTATCCGAAAGACAACGCCATTGCTGCAAAGTCGATTGCAAACAGCATTATTTTCAAAAAAAATAAAGACGAAGGTACACAATCTACTTGGTATAAACTACTGAATAACAGGATGTTAGTGTCAAATACACCTGGAACAGACGAGTCGCTTTCGCTCAAAAACGATGGTACTTTTTATTATAGAAATGCTGCTGCCACACCACTCAAAGGCGTTTGGTCAGTCCACCTCGAAGAAAAAAAAGTGACCTTAATATTAGCAATAGATGACCAAAATTCACGTATCTTTACCCTCGAAAAAGTATTTAATAAAGCCGAAGTTAGGTTAAATAATGGCGCTTATCAGGTGCGCTCGTTGAAGTGAGGTGTCCCTCCCCAGCCCTCCCAAAGGGAGGGAGTTCTAACGGAGTGGCAAAGAAGACTCACCCAAACCCTCCCAAAGGGAGGGAGTTCTAACGGAGTGGCAAAGAAGACCCACCCAAACCCTCCCAAAGGGAGGGAGTTCTAACGGAGTGGCAAACTTTAGGTTTATTATTTTTTTCATTTTTTTAATTACTTTAATTTTTTTAATTCCCTTAAAAGTGGTAAGTTTAGATTCAAAAATAGTTTGGCTCACTGGTGCATCTGATGGAATTGGGGCGGCATTGATTCCTATTTTGAAATCAAAAAATGTAAAATTGATTGTTTCGGCTCGAAATGAAACGGCGTTGAAAACGCTTTTGCAAGACAATCATTTTGATTCGCACAATAGTTTGGTTTTGCCTTATGATTTGTCGAAAGACAATGCGGCTGAAAAACCAAAAATTGTACTTGATAAATTTGGCTCAATCGATGTACTGATTTTATGCGCAGGCGTGAATCAAAAAAGCCTTGCTTCTGAAACAGAAGATGCTGTCAATCAATTGATTATGAATGTAAACTTTATGGCGAATGTGCGATTGATACAAGCTGTTTTGCCTACATTTCAACATCAAAAAAGTGGACACATTGTGGCGGTGAGTAGTATTATTGCAAAATTTGGTGCGCCTTATTTGAGTATGTACTCTGCATCGAAACACGCGCTGAATGGCTATCTCGAAAGTCTTCGATATGAAGTAGAAGCGAATAATATCAATATTTCTATTGTCACACCAGGTTTTGTTGCGACCAATATCGACGCCAAGGCACTTACTAAAGATGGTACTGCATTTAATCAAAAATCAGTCGCTCAAGCGAAAGGCATTGCGCCAACAAAAGTAGCAAATGCGATTATAAAGTCTATCGAACGTCAAAAAAGACATATTTATGTCGGAAAACTAGAAATATTGATGCCTTTTGTCAATTTTTTTGCGCCAAAAACGTTTTATTATATTCTGAAAAAATTGCATAAGCTGTAAAAAATACAGTAATTATGGATTCTTTTGATTTTTTGTAGAAATAAATAGTTCAGTTATCTTTTTGCATTACTCCAAAAGTATAAAGTATTTTAGTATTAAGTATTCAAGTCGAGATAACAAACTCATATTAAGCCTATTAGGTATTGTAAAAACTGCAATACTTAATACTTACATACT
>JAYUJV010000169.1:0-3358 GCA_043764975.1 Saprospirales bacterium | reverse complement strand
CTTATGATGGCGCAGGTCAAGTTTCGTCTTTGAGCGATAAGATTTTTGCTAGAAACACAAATACGGGTGGTATTTTTAACATCAATTATGTAAGTACAAAAACGCAAATAAATTTTAGAAATCTTTTAAATGCCAATACGGACAACAATACAATTACAAGAACTGGTATTGGTAATATAAGCGACGATGTGCGTGTGTTGAATTATTCAAATATCGTGAATTACAATCGTTTCTATAACTCGATTGCTTCTGTAAAACACATCGTTGGCGAAAACTTTTTGACGGTCAATGCGTCTGTCAATTATTCGGATATTGTTCGCAAAACGCCTGATTATCGTATCGTAAATTATACGAAATTACCTGATTTTGATGAATATAATATTGCATTAGGCGATTTTTTTAATACAAGTTCTGGTCGATTTACTTCAAATTTGAAAGAGACATTGACAGGTGCAAATATCGAATTGAACAAGCAATTCGATTTTGGACAAGTCAAAAATGATATAAAAGTAGGTTTTAATACGCAGAACAGAAACCGTAGTTTTTCGGGTCGTAGTTTTGTATATAATGGCGCATTGAATACAGCTACACTCAATCCAGCCAAGGATTTAGGCGCTGAAAACATTGCAGAAAACAAACTATATTTGGTAGAAAAAACGACAAACGAGTTGGCTTATTATGAAGGAAAATCTAAGTTAGACGCTTATTTTGTTTCATTGGATCAAAATTTTTATGGCAAACTTCGTTCTGTAATTGGTGTGCGATACGAAAATATAGATTTAAATGTCAATAATGAAAAATACGCAACGAAGATTGCAAGTATCAAGCAAGCAAATTGGTTACCGTCTATCAATGTATGTTATTCAATCAACGAGCAGTCGAATTTACGTGCGGATTATTTCAAGTCGCTCAATAGACCAGAGTTTCGTGAGTTAGCGCCGTTTGCATTTTATGTTTTTGACAAAAATGTAGAAATAAAAGGAAATAATGAGCTAAAAATAGCAAATTTGAACAATTTTGATGTTCGTTATGAGTTTTTTCCGACAGGTAGCGAGTTGCTCTCGATTGGTGGATTTTACAAAACCATCGCTAACCCAATCGAATATGGGATAGATATTACGCAGCCGTTTACGACTTTTACTTTAAAAAATGAAAAATCAGCGGCAATATATGGTGTTGAATTTGAGATAAAGAAACGATTAAGTTTTATCAATAACGCTAAAATATTCAATGATTTGGCAGTTTTTTCAAATTTATCATTGATAAAATCGACGTTGAGTTTTGATGCAGGTACGCAATCGTTACAAAACCGTCCACTACAAGGTCAATCGCCTTATGTGTTCAACGTAGGTTTGCAATACGATAACATTGATAAAGGCTGGTCTGCAAGTGCTATCTTTAATAAAATAGGTCGCCGAATTGCTTATGTAGGTGTGGATCCTAAATTTGGAGATACGCGTCAGGATATTTACGAAGCGCCACGTTCGGTTTTAGATGTTCAAGTATCAAAAACGTATAAAAAGTTTAATGTAAAATTCACGGTGGGCGATATTTTCCGTAACGATTATTTGTTTTATCAAGATGCCAATCAAAATGGCAAATTTGACAAAGGTACAACGCTCGATAGAACCATGTTTAAGTTCAATACGGGCCTCACAACCAATTTGAGCTTAGGTTACACATTCTAAAATACCAAAAATTTATCTTATGTCCATGTATTTATTTTGCATGGATATAAGGTAAAATAATAGTTGTTCGATATATAAGATTTCTAATTATTTCAAATATTATTTTAGTAATAATTCAAGTATTTATTAAAAAATAATTAAGCATTTGTCAAAGAAAATGCCTTGCTACTGCTTTGCCAATTTCAAATTAAAATAAGTATAAAAAATCACTTTTTACAAAATTACAAAAAATTACAAAAAATTACAATGAAACACATTAACACTTTACTTGCATTTTTATGTACAATTGCTTGCTTTTCAGTGAGCGCACAATCAAATTTCAAGTTAACAGAAACATCTTATGTAGGTGCATTGAATATTGATGCGGCACAAGACTGGACACAAGGTTGGTCTAATTTCGATCCTAAAACAACAGTATATCCAGCGCCGACGGACACTGTTATCTTGAATGGTATGGTTGCTGGTTTGCCAGTTGTAGGTGAAAAATCAATCACAACTACGCTAATTTTAGATGCCACAAAGACATACTTATTGAAAGGCGTGGTAGTAGTAAGAAGCGGCGGAAAGTTGATTATTCCTGCGGGTACAGTTATCCGTTGTGCAGCGAATATCAACAGTGCGCCAAAAAATTATGCTTCTGTAATCGTAGAGCGTGGCGGACAGATTGAGTGTAATGGTACGGCTACGAAGCCAATTATTTTCACATCTGCAAAAGATGCTGGCAAGCGTGAGCGTGGCGATTGGGGTGGTTTGGTTTTGGCTGGTAAAGCGCCACACAATCTTTTGAACGGTACAGACAACAACAATGTACAAATGGAAGGCTTCAATAACGTATCTTTTGACAATACGTTGGCAAGATTTGGTGGTAAAGATCCGGAAGATAATTCTGGTATCGTAACTTATACACGTTTTGAATTTGGTGGTTTGGCTTTCGAGACCAACAAAGAAATCAATGGCTTGACATTAGGCGCAGTTGGTAGAGCTACGACTTTGCACCACATACAAGTATCATTCTCAAACGATGATTCTTATGAGTGGTTTGGTGGAACTGTAAACTCGTCAAACCTTATCGCATGGAAAGGTACAGACGATGATTTTGATACAGACAACGGGTATTCTGGTTTAAGCCAATTTGGTATTGGCGTACGTGATTCATCTTATTTTGACCTTACATATGCCTTGGCATCAGGCGCTTCTACGTCGGAAGGTTTTGAAAGTGACAATGAGGCAACAGGAACGGCAAACGTTCGCCCTTACACAAATTGTGTGTTTTCAAACTTCACGATGTTAGGCCCAGTGCCAGTAGGAAGTACTTTTTCAGCCATTCCTAAAATTTCGCAAGCTGCGTTTCGTCGTGGTGCACGTATCAGAAGAAATTCTTCTCAAAGAATCGTGAATAGCGTATTCATGGGTTACCGTAATGTAGCCATGATTGATGGTGATAGTTGCGTACGTAACTCAAATTTTGCTGATGCTATTGCAGTCGTAAAACCTGCAACAGCAGTGGATGTAAAAACAAAGCAAATTTCTTTTGCGAATAACTTAATCGTGAACACGAAAGCTGGGTTTACTTCAACTACTGACACAACAGCAAATGGCTTAATAGAAGTAGCACGTGCTACGGGTTGTGCAAAAAGATTGGTTGCCCTCACAACATGGGCAAATGCACC
>JAYUJV010000168.1:0-3367 GCA_043764975.1 Saprospirales bacterium | reverse complement strand
AGATTGGAATTTGTAAAGCATTGGGCGCAACCAAACGCGCCATCATGTTACAGTTTTTGGCGGAAGCCATTGCTATTTGTCAGATTGGCGGCATTGTGGGTATCATATTGGGCATCTTGATTGGCAACCTCGTGAGCCTTTTGATGCAAGGTCATTTCATTATCCCTTGGCTTTGGATTACGCTCGGCATTGTGGTTTGTACCATTGTCGGCCTTATTTCTGGTCTTTATCCTGCCTTAAAAGCCTCTCGATTAGATCCGATAGAATCGTTACGTTATGAATGATGATTGGTCAATAATGTCAGTTAGTCATTATTGTCGATTAGTCCTTTTATTATAAGGACTAACTATGGTTTTTGTATTTCGATTTTTAACCGAAATTTTTATTATAATTTCTTTTTTTAATAAAAAATGGCCAATTTTTAGAGTTTTTGCTAGAAATTGGCCATTTTTATTTTTTTTTAAATTAGGCATTAGCCAAGAATACAATAAAATTGAAGTTTTAGATATTTATCATTTCAATAAGCAAATAGACAATTGGCAAAGAACAATGATTATTAGCAGAATTTGCTTATTGCTTGTTGCAAATTGTACTGAATTTTAGTAAAGTCTTTTAAAATTTACTTTATTCGATAAACAAATAAGTAGTTACAGTTCCTCCTACATTTTATCCAACTGCTTATAAAACCATTCGCGGTCGGTCATGGGGTCGGTGGTTTGTATTTCGGTTCGGAGTGCTTCTATTTCTTTTTTGCTGTTCGGATTGGTGCGGAGCATTTTTCGCGCAAAGCGAACAATGTTTTTGTATATATTTCGATGATAACCGATGACATCTTTGCGTTGCAGATACGCACGCATACTCTCCAAGTGCGACTCTAATACATCATATTCATCGAGTTCGTAGTACATTTTTAGGAGCATAAATTTGGCGTTGAGCGCAATCAGCACATCGTCATATTCGGCTTTGGCGAGCAGCTTCATGGCGAGCGTATAATCTTTTTTTTCAAAATACAAGCGTGCGTAATTGAATTGCACAAAACCATCTTGATATTTGGTATCCAAATATTTTTTGTATTTATCAATAAAATATTCGACCCACTCGAATGCTTTTTCACGCGTACCGATTGATACTGCGTTGCGAAACGTAAACCTCGAAATCAGGTTGTCTTCAAGCAAAATACCCATTGTGTCGCCGAGTTGATACAGTTCCAAAGCATCTTTGAAGTACGCGTTGTGACCTGCGTTTGTGCGGCCAATACAATAATTGATGCCCATGAGCAAAATATCACGACCTTCGTTTTCCGAAAACGCAGCGATGTGTTTCGTGATGTCTAATTTCAAAGCCGCAAAATGAGCTGGATTTTCTTTTTCGATGAGCGTATGATATATGTAGTAATAAATACTGATGGCTGGAATATGTAGCAAGTTGCGCACTTGGATTTCGGCAATTAATGGCGTCAAAAAACTAAATTCATACTCAACTTTATATACGCGTTGATGCGAATACATATTGCAAAAATATTTGAGTTTTTGAGCAATATAATAAATATCCAAGGCGTCATTGGTTTCTTGGAGGTAGAGTGCAGCACTTCTATCTTGTTTGATTTGAAACAAAGAACGCTCCTCGAACAAGCGATGACGCTGTTCGTATAGGTCTGCATCGCCGCTATCGGGTTGCTCTTTTTCGATGACTTGTATGGTTTTCAAAAAAGGTTTATCCAACTTTCTATGTCGATAACTTTCGACTAGTGCTAAGGGTTGATTACCTTTTTTTTCGAGCCATTGCGAATAGCTCAAAAAATCTTCAAGGCATTGCAATAAAAAGAAAATAACTTGCCGCATACGTGCATCGTCGTATTTTTCTTTTGGGAATATGGCGTGCCAGGCAGCTTCTTTGTGTAGTAAGTCGTTGTTATTCAGGTTATTATCTTGCGTAATGTAGGCGTATAGGCGTTGTATGTCCTCGCGTAGGTTATGCGAAGGCGAACTCAACCAGCGTTGTGCTTCTTTTATTTCTTTTTTAGAAAATGTTTTTAAAATGTTAATTAATTGAGTTTTTTCCATAATAAAAAATAATATATATTCAACAAAATGACATTTTTTAATAAAAATAAAAATTATAAATAATTAACAATCAGTTATTTATAAAACAAAGATAATGAAATTTATTTTAAAATGGCTCAACAAATGCGTTTTTTTGTCTTTGTGTGTCCAAATAATAAATACCAACTTTGTATCGTCAAAGAAATTATAATCATCCACAGCGTTATGACAAATAAAATTAACTTAATTGTTTTGTTCTTCTTGTTCCTCGTAAAAGGTATGCAAGCCCAAGGATTCGAGAAGATATTTGGCGGCGCTGCTGAAGACTTTGGCACATCAGTTGTCCCAACGACCGATGGCGGATTCGGAATATGTGGCTCTACGGAATCATTCGGAGCGCAAGGCTTTCAGATGTACCTCAACCGTACCGATGCCGATGGCACGAGCCTTTGGGCAAAGACCTACGGTGGCCCATTTTCCGACCAAGCCAATGATATTATCCAAACCGACGATAATGGTTTCTTGATTGTCGGCGTGAGCGATATTTCAAATATCCCTGCCGACAATCAAGCCTATATCGTAAAGGTAGATGCTTTTGGAAAAGAACAATGGTCGAAATTAATTGGCGGTGCCAACGATGACCGCTTATACAGCGTCATTGCGACCAAAGACGGTAATTACCTCGTAACTGGTGCGACGCAAATTGCAGGTAAAAACTACGATGCGTGGGTAATTAAACTCTCAAAGTCGGGTAACGTGTTGTGGGAAAAGAAATACGGAAAAACACAAGAAGATTTTGCACGCAATGTAGTAGAAACAAGCAATGGCTACGCTTTTGTAGGTCATGCGACCAACACAACGACACTCAATAAAGAAATATATTTATTCAAGACCGATACAAATGGTAACCTTTTGTGGGAAAACACATTTGGCGGCTTAGAAAATGATTACGGTTACCGCATTGCATTGGGTCACGATGGTGGACTGATTTTGTGCGGCACAATCAATGCCAATAGCGATGCGTACATTGTCAAGACTGATGCAAATGGTGCCAAACAATGGGCGATTAATTACGGTGGTCAATATGAAGATGAAGGTTTTGGCGTTGTTGCTACTCAAGATGGCAATTATGCCATTACAGGTAGTACTTTGGTTTCTACCTCAAATCAAGAAGCATTTATTTTGAAAATAGACCCAACAGGAAAAACCTTGTGGGAAAATAAATACAGTGGTCAAGAAGGCGCTCAAAGTTTTTCGAGCATCGCCAATACATTGGATAAAGGTCTTATTGCTTGCGGAAGTTCTAGCAAATCAAGCATTTTAGG
>JAYUJV010000167.1:0-3367 GCA_043764975.1 Saprospirales bacterium | reverse complement strand
AAATAAGCATTTATGTCAAACAAAAACTATATTCAAGAAGTTTATGAAGTTGCGCGCATGATTCCGTATGGTCGAGTGACGACTTATGGCACGATTGCTACTTTTATCGGACTTGGCTCGTCGCGCATGGTCGGTTGGGCGCTCAATAAGAGCTTTACGGAAGCCGAAGTGCCTGCACATCGCGTCGTGAATCGCAAGGGCGAACTCAGCGGTCGCGCCCATTTCAATCCACCGTCTTTGATGCAGACTTTGTTAGAAGCCGAAGGAATCGTCGTGAAAGATGATAAAATCGTAGATTTTGATCATTGCTTTTGGTCGCCGTATGAGGAGGAGGAAAAGTGACCTCGCAACGACCTCCCTAAATTCCTCCAAAGGAGGTACTTTCCAATGTATTGGCAAACTTTACTAAAACAATTTTAACAACGTAGTTATTTAAGTTAGCGATAGATTTTAACGTGCTCGTTAAAAAAATCTGCTTTAATCCGCGTTTACCGAAGGCATCTGCGCAATCCGCGTTCCAAATACACAACATATTCAATCGTAAATAAAGTGGAACGCTGATGAAAACGGATTTCAAACATAGTAAAGTGTTACCTATTTTCTTAATTTCTTTAATTCCCTTAATTATTTTAATTAAAAAAACACCTAATTCAACTTATACTCCAAGCCTAATTTTTGGATTTGAGCAATAAATTCACTGTCGGCATTTATTTTCAATTTCTTTGAAAAAGTCTGTAAAGTCTGACGATTGTTGTGGTCGAGCAAGTTGAATTTGAGCGTGTGTTTGCCTTTATTGTTGATACAAAGTTTTTCTATTGTCGCGAGCATTTCTTTTGTGAGCAAATGAATCGGTATTTTTATGGTTACGTTTTCTGTCATTTCGCTACCGATACTGGCGAGTTGCTTCACTTCTCTGAGTTTGAATGCAAATTCTTCGCTATTCCAACGCTTCTCGAATTCGCCGAGCATATATAAGGCTGCGCCAGGTTCAAGCAAGTGCTTGAACTTTTGATAATCCTCGCTAAACAACGTAATTTCCATTGAGCCAACGTAATCTTCTACCACGAAGCGACCCCAACCAGTTCCTTTTTGACTGATGCGGTGATCGGCATGCGTCACAAAACCTGCAATTTTCATCTTTTGCCCCTTAAATTGCTGCACGCGATCCAAGGTACAAGTCGTAAAATTTTCGATTTCCATACGGTAATCATCAAGCGGATGTCCGCTAATAAAGATACCAGTCACGTCTTTTTCACGCGTCAGTTTTTCGATTAAGCTCCAAGGTTGCACAATCGGCATTGGCGGTTCAGCAACGCTGACCGTTTCGGCAATTGCACCAAACAGCGAATTGAGCGTAGATTCTTTTTGCGATTGAAAAGCCGCACCGTATTTTAAAGCGTGTTCTATGAGCGTCTCAAAGCGATCTGATGGAGTAAAATATTGCGCGCGATGCACATTTTCAAAACTATCGAAAGCACCAGCAGCAGCTAAACTTTCTAACACTTTTTTATTAATAGTCCGTAAATTCCCTCGGCGCATGAGGTCAAAATAACCTTTGTATGGGCCATTTTCAGTGCGCTCTTGTATCATGGATTCTACGGCAGCTTCGCCCACCCCTTTTATAGCCGAAAGCGCATATCTGATGTCGCCTTGCTTGTTTACGGCAAATTTTACAGCACTTTCGTTAATATCCGGGCCTTTTACAGGTAAACCCATGCGTTTACATTCTTCTATAAAAAACGTTACTTTTTCTATATTGCCTTGGTTATGGGTCAAAACAGACGCCATATATTCGCTCGGATAATGCGTTTTGAGGTATGCCGTCTGGAACGCCACAAAAGCATAACAAGTCGAGTGCGACTTATTGAAAGCGTATGCCGCAAAGGATTCCCAGTCAGACCAAATTTTGACTAACTTATCTGCGGGGTGGCCTTTTGCCGTAGCACCAGCCACAAATTGTCCTTTCATTTTATTGAGGACTTCGATTTGTTTTTTACCCATTGCTTTACGCAATACGTCGGCATCGCCCTTAGAAAATCCCGCGAGCGATTGCGACAACAACATCACTTGCTCTTGATAAACCGTGATACCGTAGGTTTCTTCGAGATATTCCGCCATTTCGGGTACGTCGTAAGCAACTTTTTCGCGACCATGCTTACGCGCAATAAAGTTTGGAATATATTCTATCGGGCCAGGACGATACAAAGCATTCATGGCTATCAAGTCATCAAATTTGTCGGGTTTGAGGGCAAGCAAGTGTTTTTGCATACCCGCACTTTCAAACTGAAACGTTGCGTTGGTTTCTCCCCTTTGATAAAGCTCATACGTTTTTTTATCGTCAAGCGGAATCGTATCTATATCTATTTCGACACCATGATTCTCTTTTATCAACTTCAAGGCATCGCGGATAATCGTCAAAGTTTTTAGACCTAAAAAGTCCATCTTGATTACGCCAGCGTCTTCGATGATAGAGCCTTCGTATTGCGTCAGCAATAAATCACTGTCTTTGGCTGTACAGACTGGTATAATTTCAGATAAATCCTTTGGCGCAATGATAATCCCAGCTGCGTGAACGCCAGTATTTCGCACCGAACCTTCTAGGATTTCGGCGTTGCGCAATACATTACTTTCAACGCTGTTGCCGCCATATATTTCGCGTAAGCGTTTTATGTTTTCAATGTCTTCGCTTTGAAGCGCTTCTTTTTCTTTTAAGCTATCCGCCCCATCAAGTGGCGCATGGAATATGCGACCAAGCTGAATCCCTGCTTTATCAGGTACAAGTTTGGTCAATTCGTTGGATATTTGTAACGGTAAATCGAGTACGCGCGCCACGTCTTTTATACTCATTTTGGCAGCCATCGTGCCATAGGTCACGATTTGAGCTACTTGGTTTTTTCCATATTTATCCACCACATAATCAATCACTTTTTGACGACCTTCGTCATCAAAATCCGTATCAATATCGGGCATTGACTTACGATCTGGATTCAAAAAACGCTCGAAAAGTAAGTTGTATTTTATTGGATCTATATTCGTAATACCGATGCAATAAGCAACCGCCGAACCAGCCGCCGAACCACGACCTGGCCCAATAAATACGCCCATATCGCGCCCAGCGTTGATAAAATCTTGTACAATCAAGAAATATCCTGCAAAACCCATTGTCCGAATCGTGAACAACTCGAATCTGATGCGCTCCTCAATCACTGGCGAAAGATCGCCGTAGCGTTTGCGCGCGCCTTCATACGTGAGACTTTCGAGGTAAGCGTCTTGATCATCGTAGCCAGCTGGAATCTGATACGCTGGCAACAAAATATCTTGTTTCAACTTCAACATTTCTACCTTAGAAACGATTTCGTTGGTATTG
>JAYUJV010000166.1:0-3367 GCA_043764975.1 Saprospirales bacterium | reverse complement strand
TTTTTACAAAAAATAAAAACAAAAATGAAATATAAATTATTGATTTTCAATGTTTTAATAATTATATTATACACAATTGCTTGTAAAAAAGAGCCTGTACAAGTCGCTCCAACTACACAAAATCTAACGCTTCATTTCGATAATAAAGTCGGTCAAGAGAGTATTGTGTTAAAAACAAAAAAATATAGCTTACCATCTGGCACTGGTTTTTGGGTTGGTGCATTACGCTACTATGTATCGAATGTCACGCTCATCAAAAAAGACGGTGCGACAGTAGAATACCCGTTACATCAATTGATAAAAACGGAAGATGCGCCTACGCAAGATGTATTATTGAAAGCGGTACCTGTTGGCGATTATACCCAAATCCAATTTCACATTGGCGTGGACGATAAGCACAACATGACTGGTGCGCAAACTGGCGATTTAGATCCGCTTAGTGGCATGTTTTGGACTTGGAACACTGGCTATATTTTCTTCAAACACGAAGGCCGTTTCGTAAAAACCGATAAGACCGAAGAGGTACTTGTGCATCATTACGGCAACGCTTCGGCTTATGTGAATATAGAATTGACCAACCAATTTTCGCTGACCAATGCCGCCAAAAAAGCAACCATCGCCTTGGATTTAAACACGCTGTATTCGAGCCCAAATATCATAGATTTTAATGAAGATTACGCACGCCAATCGCTCACAAAAGACGATTTGGATTGGGTGGTGCGCATGAAAGAAAATCTTTCAACGGCGTTTAAGGTTAGTAAAATAGAATAGAAGTTTTAATTAAGAGAATTAAAGAAATTAAGAGAATTAAAGAAATAATTAGCGTTTTCTATTTACTATTCAAAAAAGGTTCTAAGACAACGTTGTCTTAGAACCTTTTTTATGATAATGGTTTTAAAAAATCTAAATTGCGTTTCAAGCCAGTATATTTGGTACGTTTCACGGCCGAATGTCGGAATATAGTCTGAAAAGTTTCTTCTGTTAGGTCTTGCCAATCCGATTTTGTCATGTTCAGTAGTTGTGGATGTGGTTCAAATTCGGGTGTTTGGTGCGGCTTCGAGAAACGATTCCAAGGGCAAACGTCTTGACAAATATCACAACCGAAGGCCCAATTGCTCATGTCTTTTCGGAACACATCTGGCAACGCTGCTTTTAGTTCTATGGTCAAGTACGAAATACATTTAGAGGCGTCCATCAAGTAGCCGTCGGGTGCGATGGCATCGGTTGGGCAAGCGTCGATGCACTTTCGGCAGCGACCGCAAAAGTCACTCATGGGCGCATCATATTCAAGTTCGAGGTCTATGATTAGCACAGCCAAAAAATAAAAAGAACCCTCGCGTGGATGTATGATGAGCGTGTTTTTGCCGAACCAACCCACGCCACTTCGCTTTGCCCATTCACGCTCCATCACAGGTGCGCTATCCACGAAGCCGCGACCGTTCACGTCGCCTTGTGTGCTGCGCAGTTGCGCCAAAAGGCTATTCAGTTTGTCTTTTATAACCTCGTGGTAATCTTTACCATAAGCGTATTTTGCAATTTTGGGCGTATCTTCCGCTTGCTTTTCGGCAGGAAAATAATTGTATGAAAACGTGATGACAGACTTAGCGCCATCTACCAAAAGCCTTGGATCGGTGCGTTTGTCAAAATGATTTTCCATGTATTTCATTTCTCCATGATAGCCTTTATTGAGCCATGCTTCGAGCCGTTTCGCTTCCTCCGTCAATTCTGTTGCCTTCGCAATACCTACTTGCGAAAACCCTAAATCGCTTGCCGTTTGTCGAATCCAAGCCGTAAGTTGTTGTTTGCGAATATCGTGCATCGTGCGTGTTAGAAATTAAAAAAGGATAAAAAACGCTGCAAATTAAGCATTTTTTATCCTTTTTTTAATAAGGTTTTGTTCTTTTTAAATTTTTGTGAACATTACATAGTTCGTATGTTTTCGCCTTATTCTATAAGTATTAAGTATTTCAGTATTAAGTATTCAAGTCGAGATAAAAATCTAATAACCAATGTTTTAGATATTGTAAAAACTGCAATACTTAATACTTTTATACTTAATACTATATGAAATTTAAGCAAAAAACAGATATTTTGTATTTTTTATAAAATTTTAAAAAAACCTAATATTTGCATAATTATTGCTCTCTTATTCTACCATCATTTTATGTGTTTCTGTACCAATTGGCGCAATCAATCGATAAAAATAAACGCCAGCTTTTGGAATCATATCTTTCGTAATTTCTATGGAGTGGTAACCTTCTGTGTCGAGTTGATTGAGTTGATAAACCAAGCCGCCAGTAACAGACCAAACTTCGATTCGAACCACAGTATTTTCTTTTAGCCAATAAGCGATACTGGTTTGCTCCGAAAATGGATTCGGTGTATTCGGATATAAAGCAACTTTTTTTTCTTTTTTAGAAATAAAATCTTTATAAGTTGTATTTTTATTGCTAATAATTGGTGCAACAATAGTCGTCGTTTTTTGCGTTATTTTTTGCGTGCAACTTGCCAAATTACCTCCATTGTCTTCTGCAATCCATTTTCGAGTGGTCGCGATGCCCAGTTTGCAATCCGAACCAACGGTAGAGTCTTTATATTTTAAATCAAAAATACCTGTATTGTCCAATGCAATGGCTTTGCCAGTGAGCGACAAATCAGCGAGTGAGGCTTTGCAATCTATCGTTACATCTTGTGGGCAAGTGATTTTTGGCGCTTGATCATCTTCTACCAAAATAATCTGTACCGACGATTTTACTTTCCACGAACAAGTATCGAAAGCGACCCATTTTCGATAAATAGCAAAAGTACCATCTTTGAAATTGTGTATATCGTCATTGTAACTCACAATCCAACCATAATTAGTCGTCAGGCTCGTACCATATATAATAGGTTTGCCAGTACAAGTCGGAAGCGTATTGCATTTGCTTGCATCAACTACCGCAGAATCTACGCCGTCATGATTTTTAGGAAAACGAATACTGTCCATCACTGGTCTTTTGATTTTGATGGTTTGTGTACAGCCTGGTGCATACAATCCTTTCCACATCCTAACGATGGTCGTCAAAAACATACTGTCGCAAGGGTAGCGATAGACGCTATCCATGTGCATCGGCAACACATTGGAGGGTTGGCAAAAAATGACTGGATAACCAAGATAAGCTGGTGTGCTTGACACGGTAGCGATGATTATAGTATCGTTACATTTGGTATTGGTTGCGCCCCAATGTTGCGCTTGCGCTGCACTCGAAAGCAATCCAAAAAACAATAACATATAAACGCGAACGGCAGTTGCCTGATGTAGCCATCTGGAACTGCTGCCGCTTTCTCTCATAGTAAGGTAAGATATAAACAGGGGGAATCTTAACGT
>JAYUJV010000165.1:0-3369 GCA_043764975.1 Saprospirales bacterium | reverse complement strand
ATACTTTATACCATAGACTAATTGGCGACAAAACAATCACATTAAATTTACTCCACAAAATTTTAAAAGAAGTAGATTTTTTAACAATAACTAAAAAGGCTTCGCAATTGCGAAGCCTTTTTATGTTTATTTATGCTTGAACTCTACCAAAAGCATCTTCCCAAGCCAATATGCCGCCTTCTACGTTGCGGACATTGCTGAATCCATATTGTTGAAAAAAAGATTGCGCCATGCCGCTGCGCTTTCCCGAACGGCAATGAATCACGATTTCTTCTTCTTTTTTATCTTCAAAACTTGGCAACGCATCCATGATAGTGCCGAGTGGAATAAGCGTTGCGCCAAGGTTAAATTCCTCGAATTCGTGCGGCTCGCGCACATCAATAAATATAAATTTGTCGCCTTTCGCTAAGCGCTCTTTGAGTTCTTGTACGTTGATGTCCATTATGTACTTTATTGTTTTAGTTTTCTAAATATATTTAATTTTCGTAACCATTTAGCAATTTATTGCATAATGTGGAAATTATAAGACTTTATTCAATATTCAGTACAATTGGCAATGAACAATTGGCAAAATTTGCTTATTGTCTATTGCTTATTGAAACGAAAAATAAATAAGCCTTCAATTCTACTACTTTCTTTATAAATCCCAAAATAATTACTAATTCGCTTTCATTACTTTTTTATAAAAAGCCTTTTTATTTAATTTATCTTGTATTTTTAAAATATAAATACCATTGTTGTATTGGCCAATCGAAATAGACGCGCTCAAAGGCTGATCGAGCATAAGTTGTCCTACTTGGTTGTACAAAGATACTTGATATTGTTCGATTTCAAGGTTGTTTTTGAGGTCTAAATACAAAATATCTTGTGTTGGATTCGGATAGACATTCATCAAATCATCTAATATTGCCTCTTTTGTAGCGGTGAGTGAAGACGAATTGGTGACTGTCTTTTCTCCCATTACAGGTCGAATCATGAGTGCGCCAGTGAATGAAGCTGGGCCTTTTTGCCAAGTTGTGTTTACGCTACGGAAAAATAAATTTTCGCGACCTTGGCGTGTATTTTTATCGTAACCGATGGCAATTGGGCCATTATTACTGGTGGTTTGTTCCCAACCGATATAAAAATCTTTCCCAGCTGGAACATTGAGTGGCGATGGCTTGCCAGTACTGTCCGTAAAGGCATAAGATGAAAATCCATAGAGCGAATCACGGACTTTATCTAAGTAAAACGGCGCAATTTCGGCCGAATAATTAGGCTTTTTGGCCAAAGCCGTAATATCGTCTGTACCCGTATTGACCCATACTTTTAGTATCATTTTTTGATTTGTCTGGTCTGTTTCAAACCTCGGAATATACATCCGAACACCTTGTACTTTGTCAGCTACATTGGCACGAAACTTTACGGCCACTTCCGAACCTGCACCTTGTGCTGTCCAACCGCTTTCGGCGCTGCCATCGTCATAAGCAAAATAATCATCGAGTACAGTTCGGGTACGCAAGGTATCGTTGCGACGAGTCGCTGCGTATTGCTGATCTTGGTTATTTATTTTGGCAATATATTCTGTCAAAAAAGTTACTTTATCGTTGATTGGCACACCAGCTAATTTGGTACTGATTGCATCTGTATATAATTTATTCGTTGATTTGGACGAATAAAATAAGTGCGAAGGATAATTGGTGGCTGCATTGAGCGAGTAATTATCCAGTATTTTTGTACCTGAACTCAGCTCTGTGATGCGCGCAAAACAGTCATCCATTTTTTCGGCAGCAGCAAAATGATTCAACAAACCGAAGCGAATACTGTCATTGATTTCGGTTGCGCTATTATTTTTGAATTGCCACCAAGGCATCGCTGTATATTTTTTGAGGAATGAGCGCGGCGATTCTGTCAATGCGATGTCTTCAAAAATGGCGATGCTATCGCGCGAAGGCGTGGTTGCGCCTGCAATAACTGGCGGCACAGCAATAGGCGATTTGTTCGTCATGCGCACATAATCTAAATTCCAGATAGAGGTCATGCCGTTGCGACTACCAAAAGCCTTGAAACGAAATTGAAAACCTTTGTAACGATAGCCATCTACATTCGGTACGGCTACGCTACGGAAAAAGAAACGATATGTAGGGTCTGTCGATTGACCGCCTGGGCCAGCCATTTCCATAAATTGTTTCCATTGTCCATTTTTATCTCTCAATTCTACTACAAACTTGTCCGCATCTTTTGGCGGAAAGCCATAACCTTTTGGCGTGACATAAAACGTAAGCCAAAGGTTTGTACCAACACCTTCGAGGTCAAGATAAGTCGAAGTCAAAACGTCGGCTACGCCAAATCCACCTTTGTAAGGTTTTCCTTTTTCATTGATACCATCGAAAGTAGCCATGCCAGATGATGGTGCGCGTGGCGACATGGCATTATTTACAAAAACGCGGTCGTCGAGCCAAAGTTTTTTATTTGGATATGGACCTTCGTAAGCAAAATCGTCCATGAACAAGGCCGATTCGTTTACGTTCATGATTTTTTGACTGACATTGACGACGAAGCGAAGCGTATCACACACTCGATATTCGTCACAAACGACAAGGCATATTGTGTCTGAGCCAGCAAATCGAGATGCTTCGTAGCGAATACAAGTATCGAGGTAAGCTGATTTTTTATTGACGTATTTTGCTATTTGATTGCTATCGCAACGAACCACGAGCGCCGAACGCCATTTGCCCGGCAGTTGCAATAAACCTTTTCCGCAAAGGTCAATTTTTTCTTCTGCTTTGATGCTCGCGCTTGCTGCGTCAAATAATTTACCGGCTCGCTTAATCACGATTACAAAAATAGTCGTATCGCACTTTGTTTTGTTTACGCAACGGACAACGCCGAAGGTATCGAACGCAATTTTTTTGACACCCAGCGGTGCAATATACAGTACCGAATCACCTTTTACTTTGGTTGTGCCTTTTTTTGCACCAAAAGCATATACTGTATCCAAGATATTTTTGACAAGTTTTACGCCAACCGTTTTGCCAGTCACTACATATAAGGTGTCTTTATATTTACCTCCACGCTCAGTCAGCAGTTGAGGAGCAGTTTCGACGCGCAAGCGATGGGCTGTATAATTGAGTTCCTGCTCATAGTTTTTTTCTATGAGGACTGGATTAGAAGTCAATGGCACTTCTGTTTGAGCATTAGCGGCCATACTTATAAATAAGCCAAAAACGAAGATTAATATTAAACGCATATCTTTTTTTTAATTAAAGAAATTAAGACAATGAAAGAAATTAAAATAATACACTGACAATCAGTATTTTACGTAAGTAAAATGTATTTTAATTTTACTTGAATTTCTTAATTTAATTCTGTTACAATTCAACTTACATT
>JAYUJV010000164.1:0-3371 GCA_043764975.1 Saprospirales bacterium | reverse complement strand
ATATTTTTTTGGCCATATACGCCACCGTCGCGTGCGGAATGGCATAATGCACGTGCAATATATCAAGGTCTTCATACTTGACTACATCCACGAGTTTGCTCGTAAGTGCTGTATCGTAAGGCGGATATTCAAATAGCGGATAATCCTCGCCAGTGACTTCATGAAAAAATATGTTTTCGTGAAAAGTCGGCAAACGCACTGGACGACGATACGTAATAAAATGTATCTGATGACCCATTTTGGCCAAGCACAACCCCAACTCAGTAGCTACTACACCACTACCACCATAAGTCGGGTAGCAGACAACGCCTATTTTCATATAAATCTTATTTTGTAAATACTTAGGTATTATTCGAGTAATCAGTAAATCTATAACTTGTAGATTTTTTCTGTTATAATAAACAATAGACAATTAGCAATAGCCAACGATTTTTGGCAAATTTGCTTATTGTTTATTGCAAATTGTACTGAATATTAAACAAAGTCTTTCAAATCTCTGCCTTTCGATAAGTAGTTAAGTTGTTTTACTTTGTTTTGTAATTCAAAACGCTCAAAGATACAGTTTTTTAGCACGTCAAAAAGATTATTTTTATACATAAAGTCTGTTTTGCGACATTAAAATATTCGTTTTTAAATCTCGCTCACATTTCAAAATCGAATATGATTTTTATTTAATGATTAAAAAATAAAAAAATAAATTATTTTTGCAAGCAATTCACAATAACGGATTGAAAAAGCAACATGACTTTTAAAGAAATAGAAGGCCAAATCAAGAAAAAAACATTCAAACCTGTGTATATGTTGCATGGCGAAGAACCTTATTTTATAGACCAATTGGCTAATCTTTTTGAGAAAGACATTTTGAGCGAAGGCGAAAAAGCGTTTAACCTGACCTTGCTTTATGGCAAAGATGCGGATTATATGGCCGTGATGGATAGCGCACGTCGCTACCCCATGATGTCGCCTTACCAAGTCGTGATCGTGAAAGAAGCGCAGGACATGAAATCGCTTTCTGAGCTACAAGGCTATCTCGAAAAACCAACCGAAACGACGATTTTGGTGTTGTGCCACAAGTATAAAAAGCTTGATATGCGTACTAAATTTGCGAAAACCTTGCAGCAACACGCCGTAGTGTTCGAGAGCGCAAAATTATACGACAACCATATACCAGACTGGATCGAAACTTACTTAAAATCGCATCGCTTACTCATCAACCACGATGCCATGACGCTTATTGCTGAATATCTTGGCACCGATTTGAGCAAAGTGGCGAACGAACTCGACAAATTAGCCATCAATTTGGCGCAAGGTGCAACCGTGACGGTGCAACACGTGGAGCAATACATTGGTATCAGTAAAGAATATAATATTTTTGAATTGCAGAAAGCACTCGGTCAACGCGATGTATTGCGCTCGAATAAGATTGTTCAAAACTTTGTGAACAACCCAAAGAAAAATCCTTTGGTAGTGGTGGTCGGTACGTTGTTTGGTTATTTTTCAAAATTATATGCCTTACATTTTATCAAAAATAACAGCGATAAAGAAATACTCAGCGCGCTACAATTGCGCAACGAATGGGCATTGAAAGAGTACAAAGCATCGCTTCGATATTATAGTTTGCAGCAATGCGAAGCCATCATATCGGTACTTTGCGAATACGATTTGCGCTCGAAAGGCGTGCAGAACGTGAGTACGAGCGAGGGCGAATTACTGAAAGAAATGATCTATAAAATATTGCATTAACGCCAAATATTATTTGGCGGACTTGTTTTTCATTTAAAAATAATGCGTTTTAATAGGTTTTTTCAATATTTTTAATAAAAAAAGGCTTAGTATTTTTTTATTCCAAATAAAAATATCATTTTTACCCAAATAATATTTCTTACTTTGTTAGAAATGCAAAAATATTCATAAAATATCAATTAAATAAAAAAGGGAAAATTTCTAATCTATCATGGCAAACATTTTTGTAAAAAAATCATTATCTAAATTATTAGGCGAAGCCTCAGCTGAAGGGCAAGGCACGCTAAAACGTACGCTTGGCGCATGGAATCTTGTGGCCTTGGGTATCGGGGCCATTATTGGCGCAGGTTTATTTGTACGTACGGCTTCGGCTGCTGCACAAGCAGCAGGGCCAGCTGTTACGATGTCTTTTATAGTAGCAGCTATTGGTTGTGCATTTGCAGGTTTGTGCTATGCAGAGTTTGCGGCTATGATTCCGATTGCAGGTAGTGCATACACGTATGCTTACGCAACGATGGGCGAAATCGTGGCTTGGGTCATCGGTTGGGCGCTCATCATGGAGTACGCACTTGGTGCAGCAACCGTTTCTATCGCTTGGAGCGAATATTTGAATAAACTTTTAGGTGGTGCGATACCGTTTGAATGGTGTCATTCTCCATTCGAGTCAGCCACAATTGCTGGCGTCTTACATTCGGGCGTGATAAACGCTCCTGCATTAGTAATTCTATCTCTTTTGACGCTTATATTAATAAAAGGAACTTCAGAATCAGCGAAAATGAATGCGGTTATCGTAGCCATCAAGTTAAGTATCGTATTGATTTTTATCGTATTGGGTTGGTCTTTCATCAAAGATGCAAACCATTTGCCTTACATGATTCCTGCTAATCAGCCAGATGTATTGGATGCAAGCGGTAAAGTATTGCTAAGTTATGGTGGATTTTTTAAGCATGGTTATGGTGGCGTGTTAGGCGGTGCTGCGATTGTGTTTTTTGCTTTTATTGGTTTCGATGCGGTTTCTACGGCTGCACAAGAAGCAAAAAATCCTGGTAAAGATATGCCAATTGGTATCTTGGGTTCATTGGCCGTTTGTACTATATTATATGTATTGTTTGCACACGTTTTGACGGGAATCGCGCCTTGGACAGATTTTGCTGATCCGACAAGAGGAAAAGAAGCCTCTGTCGCGTATGCTATATCGGCGTATATGCCAGGTTATGGTTGGTTGGCAACTGGTGTTACGGTCGCAATCCTTGCAGGATTTTCGTCAGTGATTTTGGTAATGTTAATGGGTCAATCACGTGTATTTTATTCTATGTCAAACGATGGTTTATTGCCAAAAGTATTTTCGGCATTACACCCAAAATTTTCGACACCTTACAAGTCAAATATAATTGTATTAGGATTTGTAGGCGTGTTTGCTGCGTTCATACCAGGTAGTATTGCGGGTGATTTAACTTCATTTGGTACGTTGTTGGCTTTTGCCTTAGTGAGCATTGGCGTATGGATTATGCGCGTTAGTGATCCAGATGCGAACCGTCCGTTCCGTACACCTCTTGTACCGTTGGTACCAATATTAGGCGCAGTCATCTGCTTAGGTATGATTGTTGCCTTAGATATAGTAACGTTAT
>JAYUJV010000163.1:0-32148 GCA_043764975.1 Saprospirales bacterium | reverse complement strand
TGTGATTTATTACTTTGTAATCACCTTCTACTTTAGCTTTTTGGCAAGATGCAAATAACATCACGAAACATAAAGCTGCTAAAATTAATCTCATTGTTTTATTTTTTTTAAATTAAAATGTTTTCACTAAAAAGTCTGCAAAGGTATTGATAATACTTTATTAATTTTATTATTCTAACTGAAATTTCTTAAAAAATCTTACATTTGTTTTTGAATTAATGCTATTTTAAACTCGATTCAACATATAATATGGTGTATGCTCAATATAATGAAAATAATATTCAATCTTTTTGCCAAGTTTTAGCAGATCGAGAACCAGTTTTTAAAACCATAATTGATAAATATAGTTTTCCACCTACTTATTCTCGTCGCGAAGGTTTCGATATTTTGATTCGCAATATTTTGGAGCAACAAGTGAGTTTGGCTTCTGCGAAAGCAGCATTTTATAAGTTACTCGAAAAGTTAGAAAACATAACGCCAGAAGGCATTTTGAGCCTTAGTGCTGAAGATTTAAAAGATTGTTATTTGAGCCGACAAAAGATAGTTTACGTGAGAGCATTGTCAGAAGGAGTTACTTCTAAAGCGTTGATAATGAATGATTTGCATACAATGTCTGATGAAGATGTTCGTGCTAAATTAACAGCAATAAAAGGCATTGGCAACTGGACTGCCGATGTATATTTAATGATGAGTTTGCATCGCCTCGATTTGTTCCCGACTGGCGATATTGCGATGATGAATAGCATGAAAAAGCAATTCAATTTAGATAAAAAAACAAATGCTTCAGTCATTTTGGAAATGGCTGAAGCATGGAAACCTTATCGTTCTATTGCAACAATTTTGCTTTGGCACGCTTATATTATAGAAAGAAAATTGGTGTTGTAGCACCGAACCTGTAGCACCGAATTTATTCAGTTTTATTATTGTTCATTTCCGAATGAATTCGGTACTACAAAATTACTTTACTTCATCAAAATGCTGATAATGATCATGAGTGTACCACGCCTTGTTATTTGAACCTGTAACCAAACGTTCAACGCCTCGATTTTTGCCTTGAGTTTTAGGATTCACATCCCATTCTTGATAATCAATATTACGTCCCGAATCATCTTTTTTGGGCAACACATTCTCGAAATTTCCAAAATGACGACCGCCGACATAGCCATCTGGCGCTTGATGGTTTTTGTTTACATAATCCAATATTTTATAAACTTTATCTGGAATACTGGAATCCCGATTGCCAATATTACGGTCATTTGTCGTCACATTTTCTTGACGATTTCGCGTATTTTCAGTCGTCGGACGGTTGTTATGCGACGTGCGCCCGTATCGATTGTATGCGCGATAAGCAATCAAACAAACAGATAATATCAATAAAAAAATTCTTACATTATTCGATTTCATATTTATAAATAATTGATAATCATTATTTTATCATTGAATTTATCCAAAAGAATACGACGAGGTAAATCCAAAGTATGTCTAAAAAATGCCAATATAAGGTTAATAATCTTAATTTCAATAATTTTTCGGGATCAGAAAAATATATCAATACGCTTACGGGTTCTATCATGCGTTTTTGAGCCTTCCAATAAAACAACATTAAGAACGGCAAACCAGCCACCACGTGCAATAAATGTATGATAGAAATAGCATATAAATAACCACTTGCATTCGAGGTTTGTAAGGTAATATTGGCGGCCATCATCATTTTCCAAGCCAGATATTGTGAAACCATAAATACCACAGATAGTAAAATAGTGTTCATCAATGATTTTTTGTAAGCACCTGTGTTGTCGTTTTCGTAAGCGCGTTTGGCCATCATCATGGTCCAACTGCTGCCGACTAATATAAAGGTGTTGAAAACGAAAAGCCAAGGCACATTGAGCGGCGGCAAATGATTTTGTACACGACTATATATATATGATCCCGAAAGCGCCAAAAAAAGCATGGTCAAACCAGCTAAAAATAGCGTCATCATGATTCTATATGGGTGAAAAGCTAAGTTTGAATAGTTTGTATTGTTATCCATAAAACCGTTACGTTTTTATTAATTTTTATTTGACAAAATTATTAATTTATTTTGAAAACTAACAAAATGTAACATAAATAGTTTTACTAATTTATATTTTTTTCGTAACAACTTAACCTAGCTGCATCGCAGCGTCCTATTGGTAGAAAATAGAGATTGTTTTGTGTAATGAGGTGCATCGCACCGTTCTCTCAGCAATATTTTAAGAGAACGGTGCGATGGACCTTAAAAACTATATTATATTGATTTGCTACCAAGAGAACGGCGCTATGCGCCTAAATAGTTACTTTTTTTTAATTCTAATTGTCTTTATCTCACCCTTTCCAATTCAGCTTTACGTATCCAAATATTCATCAAAGCGATGGATTGTTGCAGTTCTGCGTTTAGCAATTGCGTATGCGCATCGCTGACTTCGAGGTAAATTGCTTGCCCTTCTTTGTAGCGTTTTTGCGTATCTCGAAAGTATCTTTTTGTCAAATCTACTTGCGATTTTGTGGTTTCAAAGACATCAATCGCTGAATTATAGTCATTTTGCTTCACTTTTGCTTGCAACGTCAATTGGTCTTTGATGTAAGCACTTTGTTCAGAAAACGCTTTTTCGTCAAGGTCAGCTTGCTCAATACGTTTGTGATTTCGGTGCGCGTCCCAAATCGGATAATCAACCGTGATGCCGCCTAAAAAATATAGTTTTGGGCCATTTTTATAAATATAACCTTGCGAACCCAAATCCAAAAATGTACCAATTCGAGGTTTATAAAACGATTGTTCAAAGCTCACTTTTAAGGTCAAAAGTTTCGCTGCTTGCTTGATTTTCGCAACTTCTGCACGATTATTTACATCTATTAACTCCTTAGATTTAGCAATATTTGAATTAAAAGTATAAAAAAAAGTATCAAGTTCAATCTTGGATTCCAACGGTTTATTTATGAGCGTATTGAACAACAATTGGGCGTTGTTTAGGTTGTTTTGCATCTCTATTTTTTGCGCATTTACCTTTGCCATATCGTTTTTTACACGATACAAAATAGATGGAATCGCAATGTCATTTCGCACCATACTTTCGTTTATGCGCTTCACTTCTTGCAACAAGCCAAGTGCATAATCAAATATTTTTAGTGCTTGATTTGCTTGTAAATACTTAAAATAAGTCGATTTTATGTCTTTTTCAAGGTCTTTTTTCGTAATTTCGACATCTGGCAACATCAAATCGCGCTGTAATTCTTTGGCAGTTTTGTTCAGTTTTATATCTGGATTGAGCAACGGATAAGTTGTTCTGAATCGAGTATCATAAAAATTATTCGGCAAAAAACTGACGGTTTGGTTTTTTAAAGTCGGAAATTGAGGCGTTTTACCTTGAGCCACAAGTTGCTGATTGAGCGTGCCATATACTGGATTCAACAAATCGCCAATCGGAAAATCTATTGACCTGCCGCCAGCTGCGAGCGTGTATGTAAAGTTGAAATTGACTTGTGGTTTTTTCAAATCATTGGCTTCTTCAATCGCTAAATCTGCTTTTTTGAGCAACAAATTTTGCTGATTGATGATTTTATTGCGCTCAAATCCTTCTTTTACATAAGATTCCAAAATCACGGATTGCGCATTTAGGTTTTTATTTACAAATAGAAAAACTAAAAAAATGAAGACAATCTTTATCTTAAAATTCATTTTCATTTAAAAATATTGAAATTTGAAAAAAGCTAATTTTATAAAAAAGTTTTGTAAGTACTTAGGTATTATTCGAGTAAACAGTAAAATTTGTAGCTTTTGGTATTTTCAGTTTCAATAAGCAATATACAATTGGCAAAAGGCGACGATTTTCAGCTTTGCATATTGTTCATTGCAAATTGTAATGAGTTTTAGCAAAATATTATAAATCTCACATTTTCGATGAAAAGCTAAGTAGTTACAAAGTATTTTTATTTTATTTATAAATACTTAAAAATCAATTATTTATAATTTTATTATTAAAATAAAATTGATAAAAAAACTGAATTAAACAACAAAATAAAAAACAAAGGTACTTTAATGTTTCAAAATGAATAATTAAATATTAAAAAATACTATTTTTGCGTTTTAAAAGAAATAAAAGCAAAAGTATGAAATATTTTTCGATTTTAACATTGGCCATATTATTGGCAATCTGTTCACAATCTTGTTCCAACGAATTTGAATTGGTGGATACTTCAAAAGACATTCCTGTCGTGTATGCAATTGTGAACAAAAATGATACAGCCACATATTTTCGAGTGGAGCGCGTTTTTGTGGACAAAACCAAAGGTGCAGACGTGATTGCGCAATTGCCAGATTCGCTGTATTATCCGCCGAGCGTTTCGGTTTGGATTGTTCGTGGCACTTTGGATTCATTCAAGATGGTGCGCGTAGATGGTGCGAGCGAAGGTTATCCACGTAAAGATGGTGGATTTGTGAAAACACCTAATATATTGTATAAAGTACGAAATTCGGTGATGAAACTCAAAGACCTTGACCAAATAACCGTAAAAGTAAAACGCGCAGATGGTTCGGTTATCACTAAAAATGCGACTAAAGTTATTGTACTACCCGATATGAAAGTCGTTACGCCAGACCCAAAAACGAATCCATCGTTTTCGTTTAAGTACGATCAAGGTTTTGTGGTCAGTTTTGCCGTCAATACCGATTTGTCGCGTTTATATGACGTGCATATTTTGTTGAATTACGAAGAAACAGATCCTGCAAATGGTAATAAATATGTAAAGAAAACTTTAGATTGGTATTTAGATCGCAATTTAACTCCTGCTCCAAACATAAGTGGTGTTTCAAATATAAGTTCACGTAAGTTAGGTTTAGATTTTTTCAAATTTTTGAGAGACAACGTAGAGGCCAATGGTCGTAAGCGCGTTTTCAAAACCATGGATGTTGTGGTTGATGCAGCTGGTCGCGAAATTACGGAGTTTATAAACGTGAATAGTGCGAATACTGGTATTACTGGTACCGAAACATTGCCGACGACTACAAATTTGACTAGCGGCTATGGTATCGTTAGTTCAAAAAATCGTTTGACGCAAAAGAACTTTTTCTTGGACGATAAAAACAACACTTTCGATAGTTTAAGATATGGCATTTATACCAAAAAATTAAATTTTCAATAATTAACATTTTCATAAGAAATTTTTTGTTACTTTCTGCGTCTATATATTATACATTTATAAAGTGTATTTAAAATTTAAAAAAAACCAATTTTCAAATTATTAATTAAAAAATTATCACGTAATGAAATCATTTAAAAAAGTTGCAATTTTTGCATTAATCGCTATGTTCTTTGCTGTTTCTACTACAACAGTATCAGCTCAAAAAGCAGCAAAAGCGGACAAAACTGAATCAAAGGCAGACAAAGCAAAGGCTAAAGCAGATGAGAAAAAAGCAGATGCTAAAGACAAAGCAGCTGCAAAAAAAGAAGAAATGAAAGCTGAAAAAGCGGATGCTAAAGCAAAAGCTGCCGAAAAAAAAGACGAAGCTAAAGCTAAAAAAGATGAAGCTAAAGACAAAGCGGCTGCAAAAAAAGAAAAAGCTGATGCTAAAAAAGACGATGCAAAGCCTGCAAAAGAGAAGAAAGCTGATATGAAAGATGAAGCTAAAGCGAAAAAAGATGAAATGAAAGACAAAAAAGCTGAAGCAAAAGACAAGATGGACACTAAAGCAGCAGATGTAAAAGAAAAACCAGCTAAAAAAGAGAAAAAGGAAAAGGCTGATGCTAAAAAAGACGTAACAGAAGAGTCAAAACCTGCGAAAGTGAAAGAAGCTAAAAAAGCAACTGAAGCGGACGCATCTACTAAAAAAGCAACAGCAGGCGATGACAAAACAGTAGGCAAAGACGATAAAGGTCGTACAATCTACGAAGGCCCACGTGGTGGTCGTTACTACATTAACTCTAATGGTAACAAAACATATATCAAACAAGATAACTAATCTTTGTTTTTGAAATTTTTAAAAGCGTATCGGAGCAAATCTGATACGCTTTTTTTGATGTTTCATAAAACTTAATATTTATTTAATACGGTTTTCGTTTTATATTTGAAATACAAATCGTAAATTTGGTTTTAAATAATAAATTATGACAATAAATACAAAATCTCAGAAAATACTAATTGTCGATGACGAAGCAGATATTATCGAATTCGTACAATTTAACCTTGAAAAAGAAAAATTTGTAACCGAAACGGCATCGGATGGGAATCAAGCTATAAAAATTGCAAAAACTTTCGTTCCAGACTTGATTTTGCTCGATATTATGATGCCAGGAAAAGACGGAATCGAAACTTGCAAAGTCTTGCGAACGATGCCCGAATTGAACCAAACGCTCATCGTTTTTTTGACGGCTCGCAATGAAGATTTTGTACAAATTTCTTCCTTTGATGCAGGCGGTGATGACTTTATAGCGAAGCCGATTCGTCCACAATTATTGGTCAGTAAAGTGAAATCATTGTTGCGCCGAAACGAAAAAAATGAAGGTAAAATAGAACCCAATTTAACGATTGGAAACTTAACAATCAATGTCGAAAGAGTAGAAGTTGCGATAGATGATGTTATCATCAATTTGCCAAAAAAAGAATTTGAGTTGTTGTATTTATTGGCTTCAAAACCTGGAAAAGTGTTTTCACGAGAAGAAATATATCGTAAAATATGGGGTTCAGAAGTCATTGTTGGGCATCGAACTATTGATGTGCATATCCGTAAGATAAGGGAAAAAATGGGTATCGATTTAATAAAAACAATTAAAGGGTTGGGTTATAAATTTGATTATTGATGATGGAAAATGCTTCGCCACAACAACTTGCATTTTATGCAAGTTTGGCTATTTCGTTACTTGTTTCGATATTGTTTGAAATATTTATAAATGTATATCATATTGATATTCATTTATTTATACGTTTTAATGTATTCATATTTTTGTTTTTTTTTGCTTATCAAGTTATTCTGTTTTTTATTCAAAAATACATTCAGTACCGTTTTAAATTGGTTTATAAAAATATTTTGAAAACCAAATCTGATCCAAGCGAGAAATCAAATAACATTGACTTTGCAGCCAACGTTTTTGAGCAAGTCGAAAACGATGTACTTTCATGGATGGTCAATAATCAGCAACAAATTCAGAGTTTGAACGAGTTAGAAAATTACCGTAAAGAGTTTGTTGGCAATGTGTCACATGAGTTGAACACGCCTATTTTTAACATTCAAGGCTTCATCTATACGGTACTTGAAAACCAAGATATGGCCGATGAAAAAAAGTTACATTACTTGACGCGAGCTGCCAAAAATGCAGACCGTTTGCAAAAAATAGTGGACGATTTGCAGACCATTTCTAAGTTTGAAAGTGGCAGCCAAATCCTCGAAATTCAAAAATTTGATATGATTGATTTGACCGAAGAAGTGATCGAAGATTTGCATTATATTTCGGACGAAAAACAAATAAAATTGACCATTGAAAACCACTCGAACAAGCAAATATTAGTGAGTGCCGATTCAGAACGAATCCGTCAAGTATTGGTCAATCTTATCGCCAATTCTATCAAATATGGAATCGAAAAAGGCGAAACTTTAATCAAGTTTTTTGATATGGAAACTCATTTTTTGATAGAAGTTGCCGACAACGGCATCGGAATTGAAGAAATACACCACAAACACCTTTTCGACAGATTTTATAGAGTCGATAAAGGTCGCTCACGAAGCGAAGGCGGAACAGGTCTTGGTTTATCGATCGTGAAGCATATTTTGGAAGTTCATAAGCAAAATATTTCTATCAGAAGTACGGTTGGCAAAGGTTCAACATTTTACTTTACGCTCTCAAAAGCATAATTTATTGCTTGTTTTTATTGTTTATTTCAGTCTTTTCTTATATTTACCAATTAATTAAGTATTTATAAATGTATTAAAAAAATAATATTTTGTATCATACTGATTATGAGTATATAATGAGTTTATCTTGTCTTCAAGATAAAAACTTTCAATGAGAAAACGACAAAACTAAACATTATGCTATTCAAAGAATTATTTAGAAAGAAATCCATTTCTAAAATAATAAAAGACCTCAACGAGTTCCCCGAACACGAAACTGGCGGCCTTGCCAAAACACTTGGTGTGCGCGATTTGACGGCTTTTGGTATCGCAGCCATCATTGGCGCTGGTATATTTAGTACCATCGGTAAAGCAAGTTATGACGGTGGGCCAGGCGTTATTTTCCTATTTATTTTCACGGCTGTTGCTTGTAGTTTTGCAGCGTTTTGTTATGCCGAGTTTGCGAGTATGGTACCTGTTTCGGGTAGTGCATACACGTATTCGTATGTAGCATTTGGCGAAATATATGCTTGGATTATCGGTTGGGCGCTCATCATGGAGTATGCAATTGGTAACATAGTAATCGCCATATCTTGGAGTGATTATTTTACTTCTTTTGTAAACTCTATCAACCCAAATTTTCATATTCCAGAATGGATGACCATGGATTATTTTTCTGCCAACAAAGGTTATAATGAAGCCCAAACGCTTTTACATAGCGGAAAAACTTTTGATAATTTAGAGGAGAATATTCGATCTGCATATACTGCTTGGAAGTCTGCACCGATGCTCGGTAATTTGCATATTATACTTGACATACCTGCGCTGGTTATCATCGTCCTAATTACGGCATTGGTTTATAGAGGTATGAAAGAAAGTCGAAATGCTAGCAATGCAATGGTTGTTGTCAAACTCGCGGTTGTGTTATTGGTTATTGTTGTAGGTATTTTTTATGTCAATCCCAATAATTGGAATCCATTTATGCCAAACGGTGTTACTGGCGTTTTGAAAGGCGTTTCTGCAGTATTTTTTGCATATATCGGTTTTGATGCTATTTCGACGACTGCCGAAGAATGTAAAGACCCACAACGCGATCTGCCTAGAGGTATGATGTGGTCTATCATTATTTGCACTATATTATATGTTGCCATTGCGTTGGTTTTGACTGGTATGGTAAATTCAAATTTGTTAAACGTAGGTGATCCACTTGCTTATGTTTTTCATTTATACAATCTAAAATGGATGAGTTTTATAGTCGGTTTTAGTGCCATTTTTGCGATGGCGAGTGTTTTACTCGTCTTTCAACTCGGACAACCTCGAATTTGGATGAGTATGAGTCGTGATGGACTGTTACCCAAGTCTTTTTCAAAGATACATCCTAGATTCAAAACGCCTTCTTTTTCAACGATCGTAACTGGATTTGTAGTTGCAATACCAACTTTATTTCTAAACCTAAATATGGTTACAGACTTGTGTAGTATTGGAACTTTATTTGCATTTGTATTGGTTTGTGGAGGTATATTGATGCTCCAAAACAAGCAAGATATTCCGAGAGGAAAATTTAGAACACCTTATATCAATTCAAAATACATCGTTCCAATATCATTTATAGCTTTTATAGTCTATTTTATGATAAAGCCAAGCGAAGCCATCAATAATTTTGTTAGCAATAAGGCAACCGAAGTGCCTAAAACTGAATTAGTGAGTAACATGACAATTCTTGAAATTGACAATATGAAAGGTATGGTCATGCGTTCGGATAGCGTCGGTTTCGCTCAAAATAACAATGACTTAGAGTCTTATATTTCAAAATTAGAAGATATAAAATATTCAAATTTATTAGCTAATTCTGATTTGGCAACTACAAAAAAAATTAAGCAAGGCTTTGATTTGTTTAAGTATAAAATACCAATGTGGATTTTTATATTGACTTGCATCGTGTTGGCCATTTTATCGTTCCTAAAAAACTTATCTTTGATACCAGTTTTGGGTATTATTAGTTGTTTATACATGATGGCCCAAATAGAGATTAAAAATTGGATTGGTTTCATTGTTTGGTTGATTATCGGTTTAGTAATTTACTTGAGTTACGGCATCAAGTACAGTAAACTAAAGGCAGATTAGTAATTTATTTTATTTATATATTAAATAAAAGTGACGGAGAAAAAATATTTTTTCGTCACTTTTTTTTGCAAATAGTGTTTTACATTAAATAAAATACATATATTTGCCACTTCTACAACAACAACTTATTATCATCTCACTTTCTTGGAATTTATTTATTGGCCATTGCTTGCAATTGGCAATGTATTTGTACATATATCTACTAAATAATTAATATATTAAAATAATCATTATAATCCAACTCTTTAATTATGAAAAAATTACTCCTTTTAATCTTTACAATTTTAATTTCAAATTTTTCTTTTGCCCAAGGCATTCCTCAATTGATATGCTATCAAGGCGTAGCTGCTGATGCGAAAGGTTCAGAATTGACAAAACAAAAAATTGCAATACGTTTTAGCATCATTAAAGGCTCACCTTCAAGTGCACCAATCTATGCTGAAACTCATTCTACTACAACTGACGAATTTGGTTTGTTCAAAGCCGAAATCGGTGGCGGTTCAATCGTAAACGGTAAATTTGCTGATATAAAATGGGGCGATGATACATATTATCTTCGTGTAGAAATGGATCCTGCTGGCGGTGGTGCTTACCAATTATTGGGTACAACTCAGTTGGTTTCTGTTCCTTACGCATTATATGCTGGCGCAGCTAAATCTGCTGAAACTGCAAAACTAGCAGATTCCGTTAAAGTTGCTGGCAAGGCATTGACTGCACTTGACGATAAAGATAGAGATCCAACAAACGAATTACAAAAATTATCTTTTGACCAAGCAACGGGTCAATTAAAAATTGTTTTAGGTTCTGATCCAAGCGGTTCGGATAATATAAAGTTTAGCGATGGCGATGGCGATGCAACAAACGAAATTCAAAAATTTGCTTTTAATCCTGTAACTGGTTCTTTTAAATTCAATAAAGGTGGAAATACACCATTCGGTGATAGTATTTCTCTAAGAGGTGTAGCATTTACAGCGCCTGGTGCGACTTTAAGTTTTCCACTTGGTGTTTTAGGAGAAGCAGTAGTTAATGTAGATGCAAAATATACAGTTCCTGCTGGTAAAATGTTGTTTGTTTCGGCTGGTCCAGAGAGTTTTACCATAACTTCATCTACATCAGGTGATATCGAACACCATAGATATCCTGATATGCCAATATTTGAATCTAATTCTATTATAAAAAATTCTCGATTTACAGGCATCTTAGTTCCAAACTCAATGTTTGGAGTGGAATCAAAACTAATAGATCTTCAAACTACTTTAGTTTATCAAGTGCCACAAGGTAGAACTTTTGTATTAAAAAGTGGATTAGGTGCTGATGGTTATATCGTAATCAATGATAAAGTATTTTCAGCTTTCGCAAATCCAGGTTTAGCGGGTAATCTTGTACTTCCTGCTGGAACTACCATTAAAAAATTAGTATTGCCAGGTTCAGATGAAAAAATTGTCTTGACTGGTTACACTTATCCCAATATGTAATTTTTACAACAAAATAAATTTAATATGAAATTTAAAATAATCATATTTTTGATGTTGAGTTGTGGTTTTATTGCAAATGCTCAAAAAGCAGCTCGAATCAAAAGAGAAACATTATGTGGAACTTGTGGCGTTGGACAAAAAATAAATGTTGCCAACACAAGTTTTATTATAGAATCAACTGGCGGAGGTTGCCCAGGTTGTTCTACTTTACATGGCAAAGGAGATCCGAATGATCCATATATTCGTGAAGGATTTCAACAGCCATTGAATGATCCCAATGCTAACAATGGTGGTGGGAATAATCCAGATCCAGCAGGTTGCACAACCATTATCATTTCTTTTGATGCAAAAGAAAAAATAACGGCTTGTGGTACTTACTATGATTTTGAATACACTGCAAATGCAGATAAAGATTTCACTTACCTTTGGAAATTTGGTGATGAAGCTTCGCCGAAGACATCTACTGAAATCAATCCAAGTAATGTTGCTTTTTCTACTATAGGTGTTAAAAACATTGAATTGCAGGTTTTGAAAAAAGGTTGTATCAATCCAACTGCAAAATCTAAGTTGGTAAATGTAACAGGAATTGGATTTAGTGGTAAAGCTGCAACTAAAGATTTGCTTTGTTACGGAAAGAACATTGGTGAAATTAAGTTATCTATCATAGGCGGTACTGCTCCTTTTACTTATAAATGGAACAATGGAATCACTTCTGATTTTTTAACAAACTTGAAAAAAGGTACTTACGAATATACCATTACAGATAGTAAAAGTTGTATTTACAAATCTACTGCTGTGGTTAAAGGGCCTGATACGAGTATTGTAGTGAAGCCTCAAGTGGTGCAGGAAAGTTGTGCAGGTAAAAAAGATGGTGAGATTAATTTGACCGTTTCGGGTGGTACAAATCCATATACCTATACTTGGAACAATAACAATACATCTTCATCTAATAAAAATATTAGCTCAGGTGACTACAAGGTTACAATAACTGATGCAAATGCTTGTTCGTTAAATGCCACTTTTGTTGTAAAAGAATTTTGTAAAAACGGTGGTGATAACATTGATAACACAATAACCCCAAATGGAGACGGTAAAAATGATGTTTGGGTTGTTTTAGGTCTTGATAAGTTCCCGAACAACGAAGCATTTATTTATAACCGTTGGGGAAATATCGTATTTAGCAAAAAGCCTTACGATAACTCTTGGGAGGGACAAAATAGTACTGGCGCACCGCTACCTGATGGCCCATATTATTATGTGTTAAAATTGAATGATCCCGACAATACTTATTTAACAGGATCTATCACGATTATTCGTTAATCACAAAATTCAAAAAATAATGAAAAAACAATATAACATAATATTATTTTTTATTTTAATATCTTCGTTTGCCAAAGCTCAACAATATCCTTTGTTTAGTAATTACATGACGAATGCTTTTGTCTATAATCCTGGAGTAGCTGCTCAATCTGAATGTATTGACCTAAAAGGTTCATTTCGTTCACAATGGCAAGGCGTTCCTGATGCCCCACAAACCGCATTGCTTTCTGGTTATGCTAAAATAAAAAAATTACCGATTGGTGTCGGTGGATATTTATTTAATGACCAAGCTGGAACATTGAAAAGAACTGGCGGTTCGGTTGTTGCTTGTTATGGTATGAAACTCGATTCAAGTTCATATTTGGGTTTAGGTGTTGCTGCTGGGTTTTACCATTTTGGAGTAGCCGACAACTACAAAGTTACAGATAATATTGACAATACTTTATCAAATGGTTTGGTAGGTAAAAATTTACCTGATATTAATATTGGCGTTTATTTTAAAAAGAAAAACTTAAAAATTGGTTTTTCAGTACCTCAAATCATTGAACAAAAGATTGATTATTCAGTAACTAACACAGTCAAATCACAACTAAAAAGACACTATTATGCGATGATTGGTTATGATATTCCTTTGGGAAAAATCAGAATTGAGCCTTCAATATTAGTAAAATATGTCCAAAATGCGCCTATATCTTGGGACGCTGGTGCAAGAGTTGTTTATAATAACTCAATATGGGGTGGTGCAATGTACCGTAACAAAGATGCCATTGCATTGATGGCAGGTTTAGATACAAAAAAAGGAATTTCTTTCTTTTATGCTTACGATGTAACTACCTCTACCTTGAATAAAGTAAGTGCTGGTAGTCACGAATTTGGCATCGGTTACAAAATTTGTAAATGTACCGACAAAGATGGTGATGGCATTTGTGACCAAGAAGATAAATGTCCTGAAGAACCTGGAACAGTCGAAAACAAAGGCTGTCCTCCAGGCAAAAAACCAGGCGATTGTGAAGACAAAGACGGCGACGGCATTTGCGACAAAGACGATGAATGTCCTGAAGTGAAAGGTACAAAAGAATTTAAAGGTTGTCCAGAAGATCCAAACGGCGACAATGATAAAGATGGTGTTATCAATAAAGATGACTTATGTCCAAATCAATTTGGCTTGAAAGAAAACAAAGGTTGCCCGATGGGTGATAGAGATAATGATGGTATTCGCGATGACATTGACAAATGCCCTGACGTAGCTGGTACGCTTGCCAATGGCGGTTGTCCGCTCGGTGATCGTGACCAAGATGGTATTTTGGATAACGTAGATCCTTGTCCAGATGAAGCTGGTCCGTTGAGCAATTTCGGTTGTCCTCCAGGTAAACAACCTGGTGGTATGGGTGGTTTTGCTGGTAAAGTTGCTGGTTTTGATCCTAACGGTGATGATGACGGTGATGGTATTCCAAACGGAATAGACAAATGCCCTCAAACTGCTGGTACAAAAGGTAGAAACGGTTGCCCAACTATTGATCCTGAAGCAAAACGTTTGATAGATATTGCAATCCGTCACGTTTATTATGATTTTGATAAGGCTGAATTACGTTCAGAATCTTTCCCTTATTTGAATAATTTGGCAAATTGGATGGTCGAACACCCAGAGTACAACATCAGAATTGATGGACATACAGACAATCGCGGTACACCTGAATACAATATAGATTTATCAAAAAATCGTATTTTTTCAGTCTTGCATTACATGGAAGAAAGAGGCGTTGCGACAAATAGAATTGCTTATGGCTGGCATGGCGAAACAATGCCTGTTGCTACAAATAATACAGATCAAGGTCGTCAGTCTAATCGTAGAGTTGAAATGCAATGGAATTTTAATTAATTAAAAACCATTGTATATATTTTATACGTATATGAAGGTACAAGTAAGTTTTACTTGTACCTTTTTTGTTATGTGTTTTCAAACTAAATTATTTATTATTTTAGTTAAAAAATAATAAAAACATTGTTATATTTAAAAATAATAATATATTTGAGCAAGTTTTGGATTCACAAACACACACTTCTTTAGTATTTATACCCCCATTATTTTTTTTAAGGAATAGTTTTTGCAAAAGTATTAATGTCATCATTTTACTCAAGATAAACGTGTAGTTATCAATGAAAATATTATTAAAATTAAGTTTCTTTTTCTTCTTTTGTTTGAGCTTCGCCAATGCTCAAGTAAACCCAATAGAAGTAAAACATCATAAGTCTTTGACGTTTTCTTGGAAAAAGAACACGCTCGCAAAAGGCTATAGAGTCAAAAAATCAGATTCAGCTCAATGGATTGATATTGGATTAAACACTCAATATACTGTAAATGCAAATAATAATGCAACATTAGATATTCAGCCATATAATGAATTGGGAAAAGCAATTGATGAATCTGCAATAAGTTACAAAGTTCAAACTTGTAATTTTAAGGTTGATACGACTGCTACTTTTCCTCCAAGTTGTAACGGTTTGGCTGATGGTTCTGCTTTTTTTACCTACACTGGTGTCGTAACTGGCGGTGGGTTATTGACTTATATGTTAGATAATTTGACACCTCAAATCGGAAATCCAGCATTTATACAAGTCGTTAGTGGTGGTGTGCATACATTAATAGCGATAAGTCCTGATGGTTGTAAAGATTCGATTGTCTTTACTTTGAGCCAACCGAATCCTATCATTATTAATACAGCGGTAACGCCAATTACTTGTAATGGTAATTCAGATGGCAAAATAGTAGCCAGCGCAACTGGCGGTAAAGCTCCATTTAGCTTTATCTGGAACACATTACCACCTACATTTAGTAGTACAATCATGAATTTGAGTGCGAACAGCTATACAGTAACTGTTACGGATTCAAAAGGTTGCACCAATACTAAAGTCGAAACGATTACTCAACCTACAGTTATACAGGTTACAGCTCAAATTGATTCTGTCGCTTGCGGTAACAATTCAAGTGGTGCTATCACTTTGACTACGATTGGCGGAAAAACTCCTTATACTGCTTCATGGACAGGCCCGACTGGATTCACATCTACCGCTCTAAATATTACAAACTTAGCTCAAGGGAATTATTTGGTAACAGTAACAGATGCAAATGGCTGTACTTCGACATCAAATTATACAATTGGTTCTAAATCAGCGCCGAAAATTACTTTTAATGTTACGAATGTGGATTGCTATGGTGCAAGTACAGGAGCTATCAGTACTACCGTTTCTGGTGGTGCAACTCCTTACGTTTTTCAATGGACTGGTTCAAATTCTACAACTGGAAATGTTACAAATGCTATTGCAGGTCTATATAAATTGACTGTTACAGACAATAAAAATTGTTCGATTACGGATACGGTTCGTATTAAAGAAAATTCAAAAATAAATATTGTTTTGACTCCAGTTTCGCCGTCTTGTAATGGCGTGAAAGATGGAAGTATTTCGACAACTATTACTGGTGGCTTACCGATTTATACTTATCAGTGGTCAAATTCGGCAAGTACAAATCCTAATTTGACAAATTTGAATGGTGGTACTTATACATTGACTGTTACGGATAGCAAAGGTTGTAAAAATACAAATTCGACAACAATCACTACACCAACGGCTCAAACTTTGACCTTTACGGCCGTAAATCCATTGTGTAGTAACACAAAAGATGGTTCTTTGACTGCAAATTTGGCTTTTGCAAATGGTGCGGTAACTTATACCTGGAACACTAGTTTCGTAGGTGCAACTTTAACTAATATCGGAAGTGGAACTTATAGTGTTGTGGCTCAAGATACAAAAGGATGCAAAACCAATGGTAGTAAAATATTGATTGCTCCAAGTGCAATCGTATTGGATTCGGTTATTGTGACCAATCCAAAATGTTTTGGAGATAAGAATGGAACAATAAAAGCCTATCCTTTTGGTGGCGTAGGTAACTTCACTTACAAGTGGAATGATGCCAATGCTCAATTCCAAAATCCTGCAACTGCCTTAGCATCAGGTAGTTATACAGTAACAATTACTGATGCGAACGCTTGTAGCACAACTGCAACCAAAACAATTAATCAACCAGCTCAAATTTCGATTGTGTTGCAAGGTACTGACATAAAATGTTTTGGTGGCAACGATGGAGTAATAGTTGCTAATGTTTTGAATGCAAAAAATCCGATTCAATATCTTTGGGACGACCCAAAAGCACAAACCAAAAAAATAGCTGATTTGCTAAATACAGGTACTTACAAGTTGCAAATTACTGATGCAAACGCTTGTAATGCTACCCAAGTTGTAAAAATAAATCAACCTACAAAGCCAGTTTCTGCTATTTTGACGCAAACGTATAAAAGTTGTGCAGGTGCAAATCAAAACATTGCGATTGTTGAGGCTGATGGCGGCACATCGGGATATACATATAAATGGAGTAATGGCTCTACCAATAAAAATGTAAGTCAATTGAGTAGTATTAAATATACTGTTACCATAACAGATGCAAACCTTTGTAAATTGGTTGATACTATAAAAATCACAGAATTAGATTCTATAAAAGCGAATATAATTGCTTCAAAACCAAATTGTTTTGGTAAAAAAGATGGAAAATTGGCTATTAATTTGGTTTCGGGTGGTTCTAGTAATGGTATTTTATCAAATTACAACATCAATTGGAATACTGTTCCTGCTCAAATTGGTAGCACAGCAACTGATTTATTAGGCGGAAAAACATATACTGTAACCATTGCTGATGGTCAAGGTTGTTCGGCAACTTTTGCTACAAATTTGGCACAAGCTGCAAAAGTAAAAGCGACGCTTACTACTGTTTCTCCCAAATGTTTTGGTGGAACAGATGCAACAGTCGAAATAGTGGCTAAATTTGAGAATCCAATTGCAACTTATCAATGGAGTGCAAATGCAAATGGTCAAACGACTTCTAAAATTACAAATGTATCTGCAGGTAATTTTTCTATACAAGTTACTGATAACAAAGGTTGTATATATGACACAATCGTTAATGTATCACAACCAGAAAGATTGTCATTCATAAATTTTGTAAAAAAAGACCCCACTTGTTTTGGTAATAACAACGGTTCGTTAGCATTAAGTGCAATCGGTGGAGTAGGGAATTACACTTACAAATGGTCAAACGGAAGCACTACCAATAAAATAATAAACCTTGGCGACGATAAATATAAATTAACGATAAGTGATGCCAATAAATGTGTTATGGTTGATTCTTTTAACATAAAAGAACCAAATCCGATAAGTGCTGCCATAGAAGCGAGTGATGTAACTTGTTATGGCGATAAAAATGGTCAAATAGTAGTTGCACCAAATGGCGGAACATTGCCTTATCAATATAGTATAGATGGCATCAATTTTAATGGTATTAATAATTTAATTGGCTTGAAATCTGGTTCATATATCGTCTATGTAAAAGATGTAAATAGCTGTTTTTCAACGTTTTCTGCTAAAGTAGGCGGCCCGGGAAAGTTTTCGATTTATATCAATAAAGATACAATTGTGCAAGCAGGAAAAGCTGTAAATTTGTCATTATCAGCTCAAAATGGTGTAGGAAAAATAAAATATAAGTGGTCAGGTAGTGCAGGTTTGCCTTGCGATACTTGTGTGATTCAAAATTTTGTACCAGCTACTTCTTCGAGTTTTAAAGTCATTGCGATAGATCAAAATGGTTGCAAAGCGGAAGATGATGTGTCTATTATTTTAAGAAAAAGTAACAATGTATATGTGCCAACTGGCTTTACGCCAAATGAAGACGCCATAAATAGTAAATTGATAGTGCATGGAAAAGAAGACATTTTAATCAAAAATTTCAGAATATTTGACCGTTGGGGCGAGCAATTGTTCGAATCAAACAACTTTAAAGTTGCTGATGCTATGACAAATGGTTGGGACGGACAATTCAGAGGCCAAGTTATGAGCGCTGGAATTTACGTTTGGTATGTCGAAGTTTCTTATCCAGATGGCACTTTAGAAATGGTAAAAGGCAATACAACTTTAATAAGATAAATTTTGTAATTTTTTTTTTATTATATTTGTATTTTTTATTCAATAAATTGAAATAATATCCAATAATTACGATTTTTAAGAAATTAAAAAACTTAATTATTTTTTAAATAATAATATTATGAAACATATTTTATTCATCGTTTTAGTCTGTTGTGGTATTAGTTTACACGCTCAAGATCCGCATTATTCTCAGTTTTATGCAGCGCCGCAGTATCTAAATCCTGCAATGACAGGTGTTTTTCAAGGTCAATTTCGAGCAACAGTGAATTATCGCGACCAATGGAACAGTATTTTGGCAGGTTCGCCTTATAGAAGTACTAATGTCGGTTTGGATTATCGAGTGCCTGTCGTGAACGAAGATTATATCGGCTTAGGTATTAATCTGATGAGCGATAAAGCAGGATTGTCAGGCTTTACGCAGAATCGTGCGCATTTTGGCGCATCATACATGAAGCAATTGAGTGGTGGGCGTTATCGTAGCAATAACCAATATTTAGTTGCTGGTTTTCAAGCTGGTGCAGGACAACATTCATTTGATTATAACAATCTTTGGTTTTCGGAGCAATTCGATAAAGGTCAAAATGCGCCGAATGCGACACTTGCAAATGGTGAAGCCAACCTTCAAGCTACCACTAAAGTTTATACTGACATCAATGCAGGATTGATGTGGTATGCATTGTTGGGCGAAAGTAAAAGTATTTATATCGGTGGCGCTGCGAATCACGTCAATACACCTATCGCTAGTTTTACAACCAATGGAAAAGATAAAATAAATTTACGTTGGTTGGGTCACATCGGTGGCGAATTTCCGCTTTCTGATGAGTTGAGTATCTTGCCAGCTTTTATTTATATGCAACAAGGCAAATCAACGATGATAAATTTTGGTACAAATATGCGTTATAATAACCATGATTGGCGCGAAGTGGCCATCAGAATAGGCGTTTGGACGCGTATTTCCAATAAATTAGCCAGCGGTTATAACAATGACGCTATTATAGTAAGTTCGTTTTTAGAAATGGAAAAATTTATGATTGGCCTGAGTTACGACATCAATATCTCAAAACTGAATATCGCGACCAATAATCGTGGTGCATTCGAGGTCTCGTTGATTTATACGCAACCAGAAAATAGAAGCAAAGCGACGGTCAATTGTCCGAAGTTTTGACCTCCCTTACCCTCCAAAGGAGGGAATTGCTATCGTATTAGCCAATTTAAATAGAAAACAATTACTTGTATTTTAATATTAATAAAAAAAAGCGAAGCCAAATATTATTTGGCTTCGCTTTTTTTTATCTTTTTGAATCCGAAATCATGTATTTTAATTTTTGATTAAAATCATGCTCGCTTAATAAATCTTCGATTGGGATATGAAAACGGAAGCGCCAATAATGTTGCGGATTGCTCGGCTCATTGATTTGCTCTGACTTTGCATCTGCTTTTCGCAAACGGCCATCGATGCCGACTAAGTCTTGAATCGGAAAAACAGCCCACATACTCGGCGAATATAAATGCTGATTTACGATGGTTTCGACCACAAAAGGCGAGCAAGATCTTGGCGCTTCGCCATACCAACGCATATTGTTGTTATAAAATCGCTGAGTAGTTGCGGCATCGTTTTCCCACCAACCGCGAACCGTGGACATATCGTGACATGACGGACTGCATACCGAAAAGTAAGGATATGTTTCTGTGTTGCCAAATTCTGTTTGGCCTTTTGGCATCCGCTGAATCTCAAGCGAAACGATATTCAAAGCCTTCATTACGCCAGGTACAGATTTCGGAATCATGCCCAAATCTTCGCCACATATCAACATATTTGTAGCATTGAGCAAAGCTGGTAATTTTGAATACGCTTGTTTTTCCCAATAATCATTGTGTCGTTGAAAGAAATAATTATCGTATAATTGCTTGATAATCTGTTGATTATGATAATCAAGTTCTTTGTAAGACGATGTAGTGAACAACGTTATGCGCGGATTATAGACAGTTTGTCCGTCAATGATTTCAGTAATTAATAAAATCTCGCCTACTAATTTTATCAATGATTTTTCTAAATTTTTATACTTTTTAAAATTAGTTTTTTGAAATAAATCTCGAATTTTTACTTGAGTATCAACGTTAGTTTTTAATTTTAAAATGCCATTTTCAGATTCTAAAAATTCATTTTTTACAAATTCAGCTTGGTCGCCAAATAAAATTTGGAGTCGATTTTCTGTAATATATGGCGCTGTGAAGCGCGATAAATCGCAATGTAAACCGAAGTTTTCGAGTTCCCATTTCTGAAATGGCAACCTTGGATTGAACAATCCCAAAGTACCTTCAATTTGTTGCGTCGGAATTTCCCAAATCCTAAAAAAGCCGAGAATGTGGTCAATCCGAAGCGCATCATAGTATGTACTGAGCGAAATCATGCGATTTTTCCACCAATCAAAATTGTCATTTGCCATGACTTCCCAATTGTAAGTCGGAAAACCCCAATTTTGACCAGCTTCAGCGTAGTCATCGGGTGGTGCGCCAGCTTGGCCTTCCATGTTGTACAAATGTGGCGCAACCCACGCATCACAACTGTAACGATATATGCCAATCGGTAAATCGCCTTTCAAAATCACACCTTTAGTACGAGCATAATTTGTGGCTTCCAAAAGTTGTGTATGTGCATGAAATTGTATAAAATAATATAAGGCTACTTTGTCAAAATCTTCAAATTTCGTGTCACAGATTTTATCAATTAAGGTATCAGAATATTTTTTATTTTCTTTCCAATTTTCAAAATTTACGGTCTGGGTTTTATCACGTAAATAACAGAAAGCAGAGTATGATTTGAGCCAAATTTTGTTTTCCTCAAAATAAGCTAAAAAGGCTTTATTTTTAAAAAAAGAAATCTTTTGTTCTTGAAATAAAATCGAGAATAATTCAAATTTTATTTTCATAACACCTTCAAAATCAACTGTTTCTGAGTTGTTTAAATCAATTAAACCTTGATTCAGCAATGCTTGTGCTTTCTTATCTTTTGGTGTTCCGATTGCTTGGATATTGACATATAATGGATGCAGCGCGAAGACAGAAATTGCAGCATACGGATAACTATCAACCCAAGTTTTGGTAGCGATGGTGTCATTGACTGGCAAGACTTGTACCATTTTTAGATTACAAATAGAAGCCCAATCCACTAGTTTTTTGATGTCACAAAATTCGCCGATGCCAAGCCCAGTTTTGGAGCGCAACGAAAACACTGGTATAGCAACACCTGCACCCTTGAATCGCTCGCGATTGAAACGAAAACTTTCATCCGTTTTGACAATTATTGTCTTTACGTTACTATTTTCGGGTAAATTGAAAACACGATTTTCGCCAAATTCCCATTCAATGTCGGTTTTATTTTCCTTTACAATACCGTACTTATATTCAAAATGTGTTTCGTTTGGACTAAGTTCAATCAAAGTTTCCCAAACTGGAAAATTTGTATCGGACAATTCGACGACTTTTTGCCAATAACCGAGGTGTTGATTGTTGCCTAAAATAACAATTTTTTCGTCAGCAGCGAGCGCCGAAACGTTGAGTTTTAGATACAATTGAATGGCTTTCGGATTGTTTTCATCGAGCGAAAGCGTTGATTTTTCTGTTCTACGATAGATAATATCCTTAAATGCAGCTGAAAAGTAAGCATTGCTTTCATCTTCAATCGGTCGCCACTGATCATAAACAGAAATATTTTTTTTTGATCTTGCGACCAACAACTTTCTAAACTCGCCAAACTCGCCGATGGTTTCATCGGTGGATTGTATAATATATTTATATTCAATCGGTACATGCTCAGTTACTTGAGCATTAATAGTCCAGTTAATCCCATCATCAGTTTGGCCTGCAAATGTATTTTCGACAAGCAAATTATCTTTAACTTGCTTTATTTTGACGCCAATACTTTGCCCAAATATTGTACGATATTCGATATGAAAGTTGATTGTATTTCTCATCATAACTTGAATTTGGTCTTTATTTTAATATCCAAAGATATAAAAGAAAAATGATTTTTTAAATCGTTTTTTCATTTTTTTATAATTTTTATTAATTATCAGCCATATACGTATTGTTAATTATTTAATTTAAATAAATAAAAATATATTTTTAGTTAAATTAACTAAAAAACAAGTGTTGAAGACCTGCAACTTTGTGATGTTAATGGGAATGAATATAATAGCAAAGTGCATATAGTTTTACCCTTTTTTAATAGCTGAAAAATAAACGTAATCCTGAAGGGATTAAACATTAATAAAACCTAGTGAAACTGGGATAATTATAGAACAGTACGCAACAACCACGAAGTGGTTGAACTTACACTGATTCGTATGTAGATAGTCGTTCAACCACTTCGTGGTTGTAGCCAGCGTTATTTTCTTTCCCTTCAGTTTTACTGAAGGTTATTAATGTTTAACCACTTCGTGGTAATTGAGATAAAAAAAGGTAATAATTTAACTCTACAGAATAGAAACAATTAAAAATCAAATTTTATAACACATAAATACATTAACATGATAAAGAAATTAATTTTTGTTAGCTTAATTTTCACAATCTTAATTGCAGCTTGTAAAACAACTACACAGTTTAGAGAAAATTATGCAACATCAAATGCGCTGCTACATAGTGTAAGTTGTAAAGAGGACAAGCCTTTTTTGAAAGCGCACTTAAAAGATGGAAGTATTGTGATTTTGAAAGATACTTGGAAAATAGACACAGTTGAAAATCAGATAACTGGCAAAGGTCAGCGATATGATTACAATCGAAAGTTGGTAAATTTTGGAATCCAAAAAATTCCATTTGTAGAGATTTCATTATACGAAACAAATAAAAAATTTAGGAATAATGAAGATGCAAAAATTGTCGGTCTTTGTATTTTGACTGTTGCAAATTTAGCTGGAACTGCAATTTGTTTGAGTAATCCCAAGGCTTGCTTTGGGTCTTGCCCTACATTTTATATCAATGAAAATGATAATTTTCATTTTGCTGATGCAGAAGGTTTTTCAAATGCGATTACGCCTTCAATGGAATATGCTGATGTCGATGCACTAAATAATAAAAAAATTACGTCAAAATATTTCGATTTGACAATGAAAAATGAAGCCTTAGAAACTCATTGTATCAATGATGTAAAGCTTTTTGCTTTTCCGAGATTGTCCGACGAGCGCATTTATCATACTCAAAGTGATGAGTTTTTGAAATGTAAAAATATTTATACACTCAAAAATGCGATAGGTAAAGAAGGCGATATTACAGAATTATTGAAAAAAGAAGATAGAACTGAACGATTCAGCTTGTCAGATGAGCAAAGTTTGAATACAAAAGAAGAAATTTTGTTGGATTTTGAAAACCCTAAATTAGACAATCAAAACTTGGGTTTAATTCTGCATTTTAGGCAGACATTGATGACAACATATCTTTTTTATAGCGCGATGGGTTATATGGGAGATGAAGTGGCTGATGTTTTTTCAAAAGTAGAAAACAACAATAAACTTTACAAAAAATCGGCTATTGATAAACTCGGCGGTATAGAAGTTTTTGCTTGGAATGATAATAAAAATGCTTGGAAATTAGTTGACAATATTGAAGAAACTGGTCCAATTGCTATCAATAAACGCATCATAGATTTGAAGAATTTTGAAAACAACAATAAGCGAATTAAGATAAAATTAGTGTTGAACAAAGGACTTTGGCGAATCGATTATACGGCACTCACCAATATTATTGAAAAAGTAAAACCTATAGAAATCAAGCCGTATAAAATTTTGAATAATGGGATAGAAGACGCTCAAGCGCTAACAAAATTGTTAAATCCAATGCAACATTTAATTTCTATGCCTGGTAATTTGTTCAAATATAATTTTGAATTGCCAAAAGATGACACAGATTACGAATTGTTTTTATGCTCAAAAGGCTATTATATAGAGTGGATGCGAGACAATTGGTTAAAAGAAAAAAATATATCGAAATTGCGACAAATGTTGTTGCGACCTGAGCAATATTTTAGAGACGAAGCAAAACCTTTCAAGATGTATGAAAAATATATGGAAGAAGAATTTTGGAATTCAAAAATTGAAACAAACCAATTTGTAACAAAATAAAACTCAAAAATTATGAAAAACATATTTAAAATATTAGGTATATTTTCCTGGACTTTTCTGTCTTCTTGTACGATAAACAAAAGTTATATGTCAAATCCCACGGAGGTTGATATTGGCATATATGGGTCATTTATAAAGGTATTTAAGACTAATACAGTTGATTATAATGGAGAATTAATTGCAGTAGATGACAAGCAATTGATTGTTTTGACTGATGAAATCGCAGTCCCGACAAAAAATTATAGAGTTGTGACTATAAAATTTGAGGACATATATAATTATCAACTATATTATGCAAAAGCTGCAAACCTAGCGCCTGCTATTCCTTTATTGGCAATTTTGAGTTTAACGCATGGTCTTTATGCAACAGGATCAGCTCCTACAAATATAATAATTACCTCTTTGATAGCACATTCGCAAACTAAAGAATTTCAGATTAATAAAAAAGAAATGAGTTATTCTATGTTGAAAAAATTCGCCAGATTTCCGCAAGGTTTACCTCCGAATATAGATATTAATAAATTGTCGCATTAATTTATTTTGAAAATTTATCTTAAAAACAAAAACCATGAAAAAGAAAATCAAATCAATAATTGGCATTTCAAAATTATATTTGCCGCACTTAATCTTAAAAATCTATTTATTTTATACTTTCAAAAAACAAACAATTATGAAAAAGACAATTGGAAAATCTAAAACGGATATTATAATTAAGAAAATTGTCGTGACAACTGTGATTTTAGTTTATTGTTTATTAATAGCTTTTCGGATAAATGCTCAAGGTTTTGTAGGAAGTGGTTATACATATATTAATAGACCTTTGATTACAGACGAAAAGTCTAATTCAATTCAGATAAATGCTAAAGTTAGTTTTTCCAATGACTTATATAGTGAATATGGATTTTCAAAGTTTAATGTTAGTGAATTAGGAATTTCTGGTGTAAAGCAATTTAAAAAATTTTATGCACAAGGAGGATTTTTTAGGTATGATGGTCAATCAGAAAGAGAAACTTCTTTTACTCGTCAGGGATGGATTTTATCATCAAAGACTACATATACTGAAAAATTAAACATACAAGGTTATGGCTTTAGACTTGGAGGAGGTTTGTCAATTCATATCAAAGAAAAAAATGAAATCGCAATTGGCGTTAATTTAAATCCAATATTTGAAAAGCAAAAATACACTAGATTTGAAAATTATAAAATTATTGAAAGTAAGAAAGTAATTGATTCGGCAAAATTAGTAAATGTAGGTTTCAATATAGAGTATCGAAGAAAATTATTCCGAGGACAAATCGGAGTAAATACTTCAATCGATTTTATAAAAATTCAAAAAGAATTTGTTTCAAAACTAAATACAACTTTGTTTTTGACTCAAGGCCCAATAAATATTTACACGAATGTTGGTTTAGATCCAAAATTTCCTAAAAAACTGACACATTCGGTAGGTTTTTCTTTAAATTTGAACTTTAAAACACACAAATCAAGTGGCGGATTTTTAAAACATAAAAACACAACAAAATGAAAAATTATCATAAAAACAAAATAATTACGTCAAATTTAATCATTTTTTTATTTATTTTGATACTATTTACTAGTTGTAATGGGCCTGTATTTTTAGGAAGTCACCATACATATTTAGATAGACCAATGATACATGACAATAACAAAAGCGTAGTGCAAACAACTGGAAAGGTAAATTATAATCCTAATTTTGAGTTAGAAAAAGCTGTTAATCGCTCGGCTGAGATTGGATTTCATTATGCTAAACAGTTTAAAAGTGCATATTTCAATATAGGTGCTTTTGGGATGGCCGGAGATTTGAAAGTAAAAATTAACGCTCAACAATTAGTTACAAAATTGAGCTATAAAGGTGGTGGATTCCGAATTGGTGGTGGACATACTTTTGAGTTGTCTCAATATAATGATGTAAGCTTAGGTTTATATTCAGATATTTTTTATGAAAAAACCAACTTGTTGAAAAATCTAACTTCTTCATCTTCATATATTTTTAATGATTATTTTAATGAATATTTATCAAAAAATGTAGGATTTTGCGCTGAATATCGTCAAAAAATAAATAAAGGACATTGGGGCATAGCTCAAGCGATTGATATTTCTGAGAGAACCGAATCAATAAAAGACGTTTATTTACATCATTCTGTATTTATTACAAAAGGTGTGTATAATCTGGTAGGTCAATTATCATACTCGCCAGCTTTTTCAAAAACAGCAATTTTTTCACTTACAGTTGGTTTAAATTTGAATTATAAACCACAAAACTTGATTGGCAACTTTAATAAAAATTATAAACTTTTTTAAAGAAATTCTCAACAAAAAAAGGCTTGAAAACATACGTTTTCAAGCCTTTTTAGATATTTTTATTATATTCTAATAATCTTAAAAGTATTGATTATCAATGACTAATTGACATAGAAGACTAATCTTTTAATCAATAAAAATCATCTTTTTCACGCCTACATTTGTCGTGGTTTCGAGTCTGTAATAGATGACGCCGTTTGTGCCGATGTCACTTTTAGAAACCGAAATTTGATTGTAACCTTTACTGTATTTTGCTTCGATTACTTTCAAAACTCGACCAGTTGCATCACTCAAAATCAATTTTGCAACTTCGTCATTTGGTAATGTAAAACCGATGGTTGTCGATGTATTTGTCGGATTCGGTACGTTCTGGAACAACTCGAATTGCGCTGCTGCTTTCACACTTCCGTTGAATAGAAGACCGAGTTTTTGATACTCATTTTCAGTCGTATAAACCTCAGCTTTCAAAACACTTGAGTTGATATTAATACTGTTACTCAACAAACCATTTTGCTTTGCACGCAAGCGAACTGATAACAAATCACGCTCAACTTTTGTTGACCAACTGAATAATATTTTACCATTTTCGAGTACCGAATAATTGTCTTTTGAAGCCATAACAGCTTCTAAATCAAAAACTTGTGCATCGTAAGTGAACGTGAATTGACCACCATCGAGTTGATTCAATTTCCCGCTTTCAAGGTTTACTAATACAGATTGACCGCTTATGAAGTCTTGCTCATTTGCATCAAAATTAAAGGTTGATTTACCTTCTCGATCACTTGCAGGTATGTTGCTATTTGGCGTAGCGTTACCGTTCAAATCTCCGATTTTTACGCCTACAAAATTCATTTCTTTATCTTGATTTGGCATCGTAAACGTAATCGTTTCCGTGTATGGCGTCGCAAGCGGATTGCCAGTTGGGAACACATAATTGGCATCTACGAATCTCCAAGATTTGTTGTTCGGGAAATCTGCATTGATCATCAATATCAATTTTCTGAGTTCTACCATATCAAAAGTAGTGACAGTTTTTGACTGATTGATGTCGGCCGCAATCCACTTATATGGTGTATTAAATGGCTGAACATTCAAGATGTGTTTGCTGATTTGAACCAAATCGTAAGTCGTCACACCGTTCAAAGGCTTCTCATTTTTTTCGATACTCATCGTGTAAGTTTCCCCGACAGGCATATCTTTAAACTCGAATTTGCCATCAACGCCAGTCGTAATCGTAGAGCCTTTCATTCCCGAAAGCGTTATTTTTGCATTCTGGATTGGTTCACCTTTGTCGTTTGCAACAGTTCCGTAAACTGGTTTCATCTGGATTCCAGTATAGCCACAAATATCCATATTGTCTTGAATATTGATAAAAGTAGAACAGAAATCCCAGTTTCCAGCTTCATCGCCAACCCAAAGTCCAACGCTAAACGTTTGCGCATTCGGATTTTTTGGATCTATGACTGTACCTTTTGGCGGACAAGTAAATGTCCAATTGTCTTGGGCGATATTCGGGTCAAAAGTTGCGTTTGCAGCTGGAGCAGGTACTTGAAGTTTGAATTTCAAATTCTTTGATTCTGTACAATTGTCATAACTGCCGTTGTTGAATAATACAGCAGGAATCATAACCATACCAGTTGCCATCAATTCAGCTGAAAGGCCGTTTGCACAAACTGGCGTTGGTTTTTTAATATCTTTTACCTCAAAAAGCACGTCATTTGAAGCAAAATTACCACAATTGTCATTTGCTTTAAAACGAGCTACGTAAGACCCGCCTTGTGTTTTGATGTCAAAATCCCAAGTTTTTGGCGTTGTATTACTATAGGTATAATTATCAATTAAGGTTTCACTTCCGCCCAATCCTTTTTTATAAATCGTAACCGAAAGTGTAACTTTATTGGTACAATCTGTTGCGGTTGGAGGCGTAGCAGTCACAGTAACTGCACAATCTTTACCTTTTGGCTCTACACTAATTTTTGGATTTGATGTAAATGCTGGCGGTGTATTGTCAATTATTTTTATAACTTGCGTATATTCCATGTAACCATCGTCGTCATAACCATTGCAAGTGGCAGCCAAGATTGCCAATGCACGAGTTTTATACTTATACAATGGATCATTAACGTCAGTCAATTTTGAGATAGCAACCGTTTGTGGGTCAATATTCGAGTAAGTCAAAGCTGCGCCACATTTTGCTCCAGTATCAGGATTCAACGAATTTACAGCTGTTGGAGAACTGATTTGACACCAGTTCAAGATTTTCCAAGTACGTAATATTTTGTAACAAGTACCTGGCACAAGGTCAAATACTTGGTCAGTTTTTTCGATTCCTACCAAAGGACAAGATTTGTCTTTATAAGTTACCGTCGGTTCGCCTGTTGCCGTTACTGTTGTATTTGGCGTATTGCCACTACAAGTCAAAATCACATCGTCAGGGAATTTGACTTCGTATGCCGACATATTGATTGTCGTTACAGTTTGTGATGCCGTTGACTTGAAGCCTGCGCCATCAGTTGCAGTCCAAGTACGTGTATAAGTTCCTGTGCCACAATTGTTTATATTCGGTAAATCAGATTTTGTTAACACTACATTTTTACAATTATCAAAATAACCAGGATTTGCTTTTGTTGGATAATTGTTCAAACTCAATGCTTTTGGAGCGTTGGCGTTCAACCAAGCCTCTGCTTCAGCTGGGTTTGAACAAACCATCATTGTATCTTTTGCAAAAATAACTGGCGGCAATTTGTCATCAACTTTCAAATTGACCATACAAGTATTGCTCAAATTGTTACAATCCCAAACGCGAAGTACAATCATCACATTTGTATCTAAACAATTCAACATCATTTTTGGTGTAAATAAATTATCGCTTTCGCTCAAACGCTTGATTTCGAAACGATTGGCATCAAAACAACAATTGTCATTACTGCCTTCGTCGATGCTTTTAGCTTCGAGCATCGCACTTCCATCAGCAGTCAAACTTACTTTTGTATTGGTTCTACAAACCGCAACTGGCGGTATTTGATCATTTACAGTCAATGATTGAACTGTAGAAGTAGCATTTCCACATTCGTCAGTTACAGTATATTCAATTGTATAAATACCTGATGTTAAAGCAGTTAACGTAATTTGACTTGTGTTTGTATTGCCATTATAAACCGTTATATTGTTATTATTTTTAACTTTAAAAGTTTTTATTAATGAAGATGAACAATTATCTGTTGCTGTCGGGAAATCCAAAATTGAATTGTCAAGCGCGCAATTTTTATTGCCAACACTCAATGTTACTGCTTTTGGCGTAACCGTAAATGTAGGTTTTGTTGTATCTTCTATGATGATTGTTTGGCGTTTTGTGTAGGTTTTGTTGTTACACCAATCAACGATTACCCAACCACGAAGCACTTTTTGGCCAGTTCCACAAGTTGTCAAAACCGTATCGCTATAAGTTACCATCAAATCGCAAACCAAATTAGAAGCAATTGTGGTTGTTCCGTTCGAGAATGAAGGGAAACCTGTTGCACTTGGACTTGGATTTCCTTTTGCATCTTTTGCATAAACAGCATCACAATTTAAGTTTTTGTTAGCAATTTGAACAGTAAAACCTGCCAAACTTGGTCTTTCAAATTCAATCGTTTCTACACAAGTATATGTATTATTAAAAGCATCAATAGCTTTCCAAGTTCTCATCACACGCTTAGTTACATATGCTACGTTCGGATTAGCTGGACAGGCTAAATCTTCTTCCATGTCCGAATAAGTCAAAACATAATCAGAACATTCAGTTACTTTTGGAGCTTTTGCAGCACCTAATATCTGCTCAGAAGTCGCTATTTTTTCAATTAAACTGATTTTAATATCAGCATCACAAGTAACCGTTTTATTTGTACATACAAATTGAGGTTCAAGTTTATCTTCTATTTTTAAATTTCCCCAACAGCTATTTGCAACGCCATTGGTTACTTTATAAATATACGTTTTTCCGATATTTGAAGCGTTCAACGGTTGTGGAACGATTGCGCCGTTATACATAATCGTTACTAAATAACCACCAGAACAACTCAACGCACCACCAGTTAATAAAGACGAAGCATCAATCGTAGCATCACAAGTGCTTGGTAATGAAACATTTACGAGATCTGTACAAGACAAAGTTGGATTTACAACTTTTACTATTTTATAAACTGTCTGAATACAACCAGGATCTGTCAAATCATTTGAAGCGGCTGTGCCAGCATCAAAAGTAATTTCGACAGTATGATTTCCAGTTCCTAATGTAACTGGATTATAAGTAGTTGCCGTCACGCCATCAACCTTGAAAGTTGCTGTTCCGACACCATTATTTTTATCAGCAGCCGTCAATGGATAATTGATATTCGCCAAATTTACACATTCGCCTGGGCTTGTCAATATCGGAGTAGGGTAGTAGCACTTGTCTGCGATTGTCAAATCTGAACCAGGAATCACAGCACCCAATGCATCTATACGTTCAACGGTTACTGAATATCCAATGCTATCAATATGCAATCCAATTAAATCATATTTTGAAGTATTACCAGTTTGAACTGTCAAAGTAGTCGGAACAGCAATCAAATCTGCTGCAACTGGATTGATTGGAGCAGTAGATTTATACAAACCAGTTACCGTTTTTGTTCTAAATATTTGATTTGGAAAACCAATAGCAGTCACCGTTTCGCCAAATTGACCATTTTGCAATGTCGTTGCATTGTTTTTGCAAACACATGGATCCGAAATTGTAAAAGTAGCATTACAACCTGGGCCATCTAATATCGTAATAGTTGTAGTTGCGCTTGTAGAATTTCCACAAACATCTGTAACTGTGACTGTTACGACATTCATACCTATTTTACTACAATCAAATGTATTTGGAGAAATAACGGTTGTCAAAGTAGAACAATTG
>JAYUJV010000162.1:0-9455 GCA_043764975.1 Saprospirales bacterium | reverse complement strand
CTGCTGGAGAAGCTGATAATAATATAGAAGGTGCGCCAACACAAGCTGGCGGCGGTGTATTTATAGTTGGTGGTGTAGGTGTATTTATTTGTAATTGAGCCGTAATACTACTTGAGCAAGTATTGGCATCTGTAACTGTATAAGAAACAGTGATTGGGCTTGCTGCATTGGCTGGTACTACTCCACCTGGAGCGTTCGCACTCCAAACACCTCCACTTGGACTTCCTGTAAATGTAAATGGTGTCGAACTATTTGAACATTTAGGCCCAGTTGGTGCTGTAATATTAGGCGTTGGCAATGGAAACGGATTGACAGAAACGAATGTAGTTGCGGTACAACCATTTGCATTTGTTGCAGTTACTATATATGTTCCAGTAGCTACATTGGTAGGATTTGCTCCTGATAATGCACCATTCGACCATTGATATGTAAATGGTGGATTGGGTCCAGTTGCAGTAGAAGTTATAGTACCAATACTTGAATTAGGACATGAATTTGTAGCTGTTGCTGATATTGCGACCGCTGCTGGTTCTGTTATTGTTGTCGTAGCGGTACTCGTACAACCTTGATTGTCTGAAATAGTAACAGTATATGAACCTGGAGCTAAGTTTGTAGGGTTTTGACCAACTCCCGCTGGACTCCAATTATAATTATATGGTGCTGTTCCCGAACTTGGCGTCAATGCGATTGAACCATTTGTACCTCCGTTACAACTAACAGGTGTAGGTGTCAATGCAGCTGCTGGCAAAGGTGCTTTGGTTAATGTTACTGGTGTTCTGGAACTACTACAAAAACCTGATACTTCGAAGTAGAGCGTAGTGGTTTGTGAACCTGGCAATAAGTTACCAGGAATATTTAATGCGTTTCCGATATATAAAGGCGTTCCGCCAGTAGGCGTTGAATATACATTGTATGCACCATTGTTTGGGCAATTTGAACAAGTAAATGTTACTGGTGGCAAAGGGGAAGTGTTACAAACAGTTACGTTATTGGGTGAAATAACTGGTGGAGGTGGCGGATTACATGGTGGCGCATCGTAACAACCAGACGTACCGACTGCACCAGATTGACCAGGCCCCAAAACATAAGCTCCAACTCCTGCACCGCCTTGATCTACTGGAAAATTAGCAGGTGCTAGGTTATTATAACCCATCACTTTTACACAATCACTCGCACCAGGTGCTGACAAAGGATTTGTTAATGCAGGGCTATTAAATTTAATATTTACGGTTTTAGGCCCACCACCACCACCTGCATTTGCGCCATTTCTGAAAAAAGCTCCTCCTCCAGGAATAAAATTCCCTGCGATTACATAAACTGGGCCTTTTCCACATAGGTAAGAAATATTTCCAGCTGGTATAGCTAAACCTTGGCTACACGGATAAACTGCAACAGTTGCTCCTGCAGGAATTGGGTTGGGTGCTGCAACGAATACAGTAGTTGGACATGCTCCAACACCTGCATTTAGGGTTGCAACCATATTGGTAATCGCAGGCGCACCAGCACCTAAGAAATTGTTACAAACTGTATTTGAAATACTACCGACCATAGACAATTGACTATAATTCCAAGGTGTGCTACCTACTTTCATATACATGAATTCATTTTGTCCTTCAGGATTATAACAAGCGTCAATGAATATTTTTTCGATAGTCGGTTCGTCGCCTGTACAACCACCACCTGGGCTAGTCCAAGTAGCACTCATACAAGTAGTACAATTTTGTGCATTGATTTGTAGTCCAAAAAATAATATGGAAAGTGTAAGTAGATATTTCATGCTTTGATTATTTTTGAAAAACGCTTTTTTTAAACGTCAATAATATTTTTAGTTTTGATGTTTTTATTCAAAATGAATAGAGTAAATTATCGTTTTCTGTGAGATTTTGACTAAATGCAAAGATAATTAAAAAGTTTTAGATTTTAGTAATTTTAGGTTTTCTTACTATGTAAGAACAATTCTGAAAAGATATAGGTTGCATTGGCGTTTTTATTTTTCGGTATATTCAATTGTTAATTGAATTGAATACGTATTTAAATTAAAACAAAATCGTCCAATCAGCAATTGACCGCACTAATTGGCCACACATTATAAGATGCGTTTAGTTAGCAAAAAGTTGTTTCAAAAAATTTTTTTTATAAAAAAAAGCCATTGTTTCGAGTTTGAAACAATGGCTTTGAATACTTTTATTCTTTTATCCAACGCTTTTGTAAGATTAAATTATCTTGACCTTGTATTGAAATAAGGTAAACACCAGATGGAAAATTTTGTAAATTATCGAATGTAGCAACATTTATGCCTTGTTGTACATCTAAATCTTGGTTTCGCAATACTCGCCCATTGATGTCAATCAATGACACACTCAACGTTTGATCAATAGGCGATTGTATTTGAACATTGAATAAATCAGCAACTGGATTTGGATAAAGTTCAACATTTACTTGTTGGCCACTCATCGGATTCGGACTCAACGGAATCAACAATGGATTGTAATCTTCGACTTCTCCATTTGAGTAAACATCGCAAATAGAAGGCGCGATACCTCGTTTCATAGATACTCGGAATCGGATATATCCACCGCTAATTACACTCGGAACGGTTATCGTTTTTGTAACCAACGCATTAGTCGTTGTGATTTGCGTACAAATTTGCTCGCCAGCATCTTCAAAGTCGCCATCGCGATTCCAATCTGACCAAATACTCCAATATTCGGTTTGAGCCACGTTGTTCAAAAAGCCAGATTGGAACGTAAATGTCATGGTCTGACCAGCTGTTATGTTGAAACTTTGATTCATAAAGTTGCCAAAACCAGAATTATTGCCCGAAATATTTGAGAACGAATTGGCTGTAAATTTTTCAATCCATTCGTTTGCGCTATTCAATGAAAACGAGCTACAATAATTATTTGGCGCAGCACCAGTTCCACCTGTACAACCTGTAGTGGTAAAATTTGTACCTGCAACATACGCGCTCGTATTTGTAGCACATACGCCTTGTATTTGCCAATTATATGCCGAACACGCTGTCAAATTTGATAAATTATAAGGACTTGTTACGTTTGAAATTGTCGTCCAAGTCGTAGCTGTTCCTAATTTATATTGTAAATTATAACTCGATGATGTACCAGACCACGTCAATGTCGATGCCGTATTTGTGACACTACTATTTAAGGTTGTCGGTGCAGCGCATGGTATAACACAACCCGATGTATTGAAATTCGCACCCGCAACATACGCGCTCGTATTTGTTGCACATACGCCTTGTATTTGCCAATTGTATGCCGAACAAGAAGCTAAATTTGATAAATTATAAGGACTTGTTACATTTGAAACTGTCGTCCAAGTCGCCGCTGTTCCTAATTTATATTGTAAATTATAACTCGCTGACGTGCCTGACCAAGTCAATGTCGATGCTGTATTTGTGACACTAAATGACAACAAACTTGGATCATTACATGGTGTAACGCAACCCGATGTATTGAAATTCGCACCTGCAACATAAGCGCTCGTATTCGTTGCACATACGCCTTGTATTTGCCAATTGTATGCCGAACACGCAGCTAAATTTGATAAATTATAAGGACTTGTTACATTCTGAATTGTCGTCCAAGTTGTGGCTGTTCCTAATTTATATTGTAAATTATAACTCGTTGATGTGCCAGACCAAGTTAATGTCGATGCAGTATTTGTGACACTAAATGACAATAAACTTGGATCATTACATGGCGAAACACAACCCGATGTATTGAAATTTGCACCTACAACATAAGCACTCGTATTCGTAGCACATACTCCTTGTATTTGCCAATTATATGCCGAACACGCAGCTAAATTTGACAAATTATACGGACTTGTTACGTTTGAAACGGTCGTCCAAGTCGTAGCAGTTCCTAATTTATATTGTAAATTATAACTTGCCGATGTACCAGACCAAGTCAATGTCGATGCGGTATTTGTGACACTAAATGACAATAAACTTGGATCATTACATGGTGTCACACAACCTGTTGTTGTAAAACTCGTACCTGAAATATATGCACTCGTATTTGTAGCACATACGCCTTGTATTTTCCAATCATAAGCAACGCAAGTTGATAAGTTTAATAAATTATAAGGACTTGTTACGTTTGAAACGGTCGTCCAAGCTGAAGCTGAACTTATTTTATATTGTAAATTATAAGTCGATGACGTGCCAGACCAAGTCAATGTCGATGCTGTATTAGTGACACTGTTATTCAAAGTAGTTGGTGCAGCACAAGTCGCTCCTAATGAAGGAACAATTGGCGAAATACAACCATAATTTGAAGCGATATTACTCGTCGGATCATCAACTGGCAATTGCAAAATCAGAGCATCTAAAACTTGTCCGAGTTGATAACGGAATGAAATTGTCGAGCTATTATTAACAGAATTAAATTTGGTTTGAACCGTTTGCTTTATTGTTGTCCAGTTTGAAGTTGGATACATCACAACCAACGAATCCATATATTCATTCATGGTTGACCATGAAATTTGTGGATCATAATAGTTTGAAAATGAATTATAAGGTTGATTGCTCGCAGGATTATTTGCCGTCAAATTGGTAGGCAATAAATTGGCTTTATTGTCCAAAACATTACAATAATTTGTAAGTGCATTTTGATAATCATAGCCATACGCATTATTAATAAAATAAGGCGAAATCGTATTTGAAGCCAATGAAGCAGTACGTTTGTGATACAAAACAGTATCTAATGGTGAGTACCAAAGTCCACGATTGTAAGCAACAGCCATCAATTTTACGGCAGCACTTGGGTCAGTAGCATTGTTAAAAAACTCGATTGGACGATAACCTTTCGCAACTTCCCAATATTTAACAGCAAAAATATCATAATAAGCCTTTGATAATGAAGCAGTTATGTAATGATTGTCTGCAATCAATGCTTTATGACCGCCAACTGGAAAACGTTGCGGAAATTGATGATTCAATTCTGTATAAGCACTCAAATTTTCGATTTGAAAACAACCATCTCCCAAAGCCGCTGCTTGATACGTAAACGGAAATTGAGTATTTGCTGGCGCTGCTACAATCGCATTATCACAACCATTAAAAGATTCTTTTGCAGCTGTCGCAAAATAAAAATTGGCAGGAATTTTATCCGTTCCAAGCACATTTCTGAAATAATGCGCAGCGTGTGCATTTGCAATCGCCCATTTTACTCGATTAGTTGGGAAGTGAGCATCAACCGAAGTTCCCCAAACTGGGTACAATCGACCTTGACCAATTTTTATTTCGCCAAGCGGAATATAATTGGTAGCCGTAAAATTATAAGTAGTCGGTGGCGAACAATTTGTGTTCGTACCACAACCAGTTGTCTTGAAAGCATAATTTGCAGACGCCGAACTTTGATTTGTAGCACTACAAACGGCTGTTACATTATATTGATAATCAGCACATTGTGTCAAATTATTCAAAACATAAGTTGCAGTCGTGATGTTCGGAACAGTTGTCCAAATGCTTGCAGAAAGTAGTTTATATTGAACATTATAAGTAACGCCAGCCGTTCCAATCCAAGATAAAGTTGCACTTGTAATAGAAGGTGTCGCCCACAAACCATTTGGCGTAGCACATAAAGTAGAACAACCAGTAGTTTTGAAACTCGACATAGAACTTGTCGCGCTCGTCACCGTTCCACAATTGGCTGCAATGGTGCAATCATAATCTGTACAAGCCGTCAAATTAGGAATCGTGTATGTATTTGTAGATATATTACTGACTGTATTCCAAGTCGTTGCAGTCGAAATTTTCCATTTAAAGGTATAAGAAGTCGCGCCAGTATTGGCCCAATTGATAAGCGCATTATTGGCAGTTGGCGTTGCCGCCAAAGCAGTTGGCGTATTACAAGGTGCAACGCAACCAGTCGTTTTGAAACTCGTGATTACACTCGTTGCGCTCGCAACCGTTCCACAATTGGCTGCAATCGTACAATCATAATCTGTACAAGTGGCCAAATTGGGAATCGTATATATAGTTGACGTGATATTATTAATGGTATTCCAAGTGGTTGCAGACTTTAATTTCCATTTTAAAGAATATGAAGTAGCTCCAGTACCGACCCACGAAATAGCCGCACCATTTGTACTTGGCGTAGCTGTCAAAGCAGTTGGCGTATTACAAGGCGCAACACAGCCAGTAGTTTTGAAAGTAACTGAAGTACTCACTGCGCTATTTTGGGTTATACAATTTGCCATGATATTGACATCATAACTTGTGCAAGCCGTCAAACCATCAATAGTGTAGGTATCTAACAATATATTACTGACTGTATTCCAAGTCGTTGCAGTAGAAAGTTTCCATTGCAAAATATAATTTTTTGCACCAGTAGTCGTCCAATTTATAACCGCATTATTGGAATTGGGGGCAGCAGACAAGCCAGTTGGCGTTGCACAATTTGCACAACCTTGGCTCGTAAAATTAGTCGAAGACGTATATGCACTTGCCGTCGTGCCGCAAACTGAATTTACTTTCCAATTATAAACTGTACAATTTGGTAATTTTGATAATGAAAAATTGGGCGTTGTTAAACCTGAAACAGTCGTCCAAGTTGCGGCGCTTGCTAATTTATATTGCAAATTATAACTCGTAGCACCAGTATTTGACCATGTAAATATAGTAGAATTTGTACTGTTATTTGCAGCTAAAGTAGTCGGAACTGCACAAGCTGGTGGGCAACCAATTGTTGTAAAATTCACGATTGCGGAATACGGACTTTGAAGCGTATTGCTACATTTTTTTTGTAATTGAATATTATAAGCAGTACAAGCCAATAATTTTGTTAATGTATAAGTATTTGATTTTATGTTACTTATTGTACTCCAAGTCGTAGAACTATTGAGTTTATATTGCAAATTAAACGAATCACTCGCTGCGCCAGACCAATTGATAACAACAGAAGTTGTACTCGGCGTTGTAGCCAAACCAGTTGGAGCAACACAAACTATTGGCGTAACGATATTGTTACCAAAAACGGTATTTAAAGTATCTATTAAAGGTGTAGATTGAATCGTACCGATAGGATTTTCGATATAATCTCCAGTGATTTCCCAAATGATGCAACCAGCCAGACCTTTGTTTTTGATGTATTGTGCTTTTGTACCAATACTTTTTTTATCGTCATAACTCAAAAAAGTATTCAAGCCATTTTTACCCAACGCATAAGGCGATTGTGCTTGCGCATCATAATATGTATTGAATAGGTTTTGATTTTTTACAAAATTATAATATAAAGGTGTACCTTCATCTTCATAAAAAGTCGCTTTGTCAGTCAAACCAGTATGTGGACCAAAAAGTGCGGGAGCTGCAGTTGTCTTCGTCGAACGGCCATAAAAAGCCAATCCAGCTGTAATTTTATTGGCTGGAACGCCATAAGTATTTATCAAAGCGGTAACAGCAGCATCAATATTGAAACTTGGATCACCTTGTGCAGGCGCATAAAGAGGCGAATTATGATTGTTGTTTGGATCCCAAGATCCAAAAAAATCATAACTCATAAGATTCACATAATCAAGATATTGCGTAGTATTCGGCCAATCGATATTGTTCATATTGGAAGCCGAAGCACCAAAACAAGCCGTCAATTTCATGGTCTTATTTTTTGAAATGCCATAAGGCGTCAATGTATCGCGAATCGCTTTCAGCAACAACGGAAAATTTGCTTTATCGGCAGCCGTTCCTAAGTGAACCGTATAGCCAGGATATTCCCAATCAATGTCAATGCCATCAAGATTATAACTGCTACATAATGATTTACATTGGCTTGCAAATTTGGCGCGAAGGGTCGCACTCGCAGCAATTTGAGGAAAATTATCGGACAATGTCCAACCGCCAACCGATGCCAAAATCAACTTACCAGCCGAGTGACATTTATCGACTATATTGGTATTGGGGTAATAACTGGTCGGTGTCGTACTCCAATTTATTTGACCTTTGAGTAGATTTTCGTCTGCCCAACTATCGGTCGAAACAATCGTACCGTCCGTATTGGGTTTGAAAAAAGAGTAATTCAGTATCGAATATTTTGAATATTGAATCGTGAGTGGATTAACCAATTTTGAACGATCATACCATTGCCAATTTGGATAATATCCAATAATGGTCATGTTTGAAGGGTTTTGAGCAAATATTTGGAGGGCATTTATGATAAGCATAAACGCAAAAAGTACGCGTAAAATCGATTGTTTCATCTGATTACAAATTTCAAATTTTAATATTTAATTTTTTCCTAGTGCAAATATAATTTAATATACATAAATAAAAAATATATTACCAAATTTATTTTTGCAAAACCATTTTATTTGACATTTATTAATTTATTTTAGTGATTTATGTAAAATTTTAATTACGCATGAAGATTTTATTTATTTATTAATTAAAAATATTAAATTTAAATTATATTTATTAAAATTAAATATTTAATTTTGTGCAATATTTGGAAAACTATTTCTTTGATAAGCTGATTTCAAAAGCTCATGTCAATTTTGTTTATTTCAAATTTAATAAAAAATATTTTAGAATTTTAATCTAACAAAAAATGCAAAAGAAATTTTACAAATTAGTCGTTTTCGCTAGTCTCTTTCTGACAAGTTTACAGAACTTTGCTCAATCAACTGAGCATAAAGTCGTGCATCAAAAATGGGAAGGTGGTCTATTTTTAGGCGCATCCCAATATCAAGGTGATTTAAACGACGATGGTATAAAAGAATTGAATGCAGGTTATGGCTTGATGCTACGTCGCCACTTAACAGATCGTTTTGCACTACGAGGCAATCTTTTATTCGGCAAATTGACAGGTAGTGACCTGAATAAATCAGGCAATGTAGCACGTGGATTTTCGTTCAAATCGCCGGTTACAGAAATTAGTATCTTAGGTGAATTTGATATACTTGGTAAAAAACGTTATAAGGACAATATGTTCCACAAAACATTTTCTCCCTATATATTTTTGGGCGCCGGAACAGCTATTGTGAGTCCAACAGTCAACTACAATGAAGCCAACAACCCGGGTTTGAAAAATGCAATAAATGAAGACAAGGCTTTTGCACAAAAAAACTCTTTTTTTAGCATGCCCATTGGTGGTGGCGTTAAAATGGATCTTACCGAAAAATGGGGTATCAGCCTTGAATTGGGCAAACGCTTCACTTTCAATGATTATTTAGATCGAGTCAGTAAGTCCGCTAACGCTAAGAAAAAAGATACTTATATTTTTGCTGGTCTGGGCATTACTTACAAATTCCCTTTTCAGAAAGATAGCGATGGCGATGGCGTGGTTGACAAAGATGATAAATGTCCAGATATTTTTGGCCTAGTTTCTCTCAACGGTTGTCCCGATACCGATGGTGACGGCGTGACAGACAAAATAGATAAATGTCCAGATGTTGCAGGTGATAGAAATTTGATGGGTTGCCCAGACAAAGACAGA
>JAYUJV010000161.1:0-3382 GCA_043764975.1 Saprospirales bacterium | reverse complement strand
GATTTTGGCGCATTTCATTGCATGAATTTATCCAATATTTTTGAATATATGGATAGCAATTTATTTGAAGCAACCGCCAATCAATTGCTCGAAGGTACGATGCCGAACGGACGTTTGGCGTATTGGAATCTGATGGTGCCACGACAGATTTCTGAACGTTTTCCGACAAAAGCAACGTATCAAAATAGTTCAAAAACATTGTCTGAAATTGATAAAGGCTTTTTTTATAATCAATTCATTGTAGATTTAAAAATTTCATAAAATATTGATTTTCAATTATTTATAAAATAATAAAATTATGAATCAAGATATTTTTAATACTTTAATATTAGCAAGTTCATTTTTAGTTTTGTTTTCTATCTCCGAATTTTTGTATCGAAAACTAAACGTAAAAGTAGAATATACGCGCAAATTTGTACACATCGGCACAGGATTATTGACGATGTTGTTTCCGATTTTACTCAACAATCATTGGTTGGTGTTGTTTTTATGCGCCAGTTTTGCGGTCATATTAATCGCCAGTTTTAAGTACAAATTTTTGGAATCTGTCAATGCCATAGATCGCGTTTCGGTGGGCAGTTTGTCATACCCCGTTTCGGTTTATAGCTGTTATTTGGCGTATGATTATTACGGTCAGCAATCAATTTTGTTTTATTTACCGATTTTGATATTGGCATTTTGCGATCCAATTGCAGCCTTGACTGGCAAGCGTTGGCCGCTTGGCAAATACAAAATCAGCACCGACAACAAAACGATGATGGGTTCGAGCGCATTCTTGGTCAGCGCCATTGTTGTGATTTTGATTACGTTGTCAATTTTGAAAGTTGAAATGAACTTTGCGCACATATTGATAGTCGCGCTCGTGGCTACGCTCGCAGAAGCATTTAGCCGCAATGGATTTGACAATATAGCGATTCCGATTTTGGTGTTGTTTACGTTAATTATTTTTCAAAATATGATGCTATGAAAATCATAAAAACGAATCCATCAGATGCTGATTTTCATCTTTTTGAAAACTTGGCTAATGTGCTTTATGAGGCAAATAGCGTTAGACATAAACAGTCAGACTCGCTAAATTTAGAATACCTTTCAGCTTGTTACATATTGACTATCAATGACTTAGTTGTTTTGAGGTTAGCGATATACGACAATCCATATTTTTATTATGAGTCAAAAAAAGTAATTTGTATCGGCAATTATGAAGCCTTTGAAGATGCCGAAATTGCTACGATTATGATTAATCATGCAAAAAGCGAAGCGAAAAAATTGGGTGCAGAATACATCATTGGCCCTATGAATGGCTCTACTTGGGACGCTTATCGGTTTAGTGTTTCGCACGATGCACCGCCTTTTTTGATGGAAAATTACCATCATTTGTACTACAATCAGCACTTTACAGACAATGGTTTTGGCGTGATTGGTGGTTATTTTTCGAGTAAAGATACAACTTTATTGTACGATGCAGTGCCAGTACTGGAACGAGAAGCAGCGCTTATCGCTGATGGTGTGACTTTCCGAAACGTGGAATTAGAACATTTTGATGCCGAACTCGAACGCCTTTTTGATTTTAATGAAATGGCTTTTAAGACCAATTTTTTATATACACCTATTAGTAAAACAGCTTTTTTATCAAAATATAAAGACACAAAACGCATCATCAATCCCGATTTTGTGATTTTGGCGGAAGATGCTGATAAAAATCTGTTGGGTTACTTTTTTTGTATTCAAGATTTTTATAATACAAACGAAAAATCCTTGATTCTGAAAACCATCGCTCGACATCCAGATCCGCGTTGGCGAGGCTTGGGTCATGTGATTGGCAACCTAATTTATCGAAAAGCGGTGGAGCAGGGCTTCACGTCCATCATTCATGCTTTCATGTATGACGAAGGTTATTCGACCACGATTTCAAAAAACTTTTCGGGTAACCGATATAAATATTACCATTTGTATGGTCAAGAAATTTGAAATTTAGAATCAAAAAACAACATGGAAAACAATTTTAATATCGTAGATTTATTTTTTGAAAAAGCAGCTTTGCATCCACATAAAATAGCGATTATTGACAACGAAAAAGCGATTTCGTTTGGCGATTTTGCGAAGCAAGTCAAAGATATGGCTGTTTATTTTCAACAAAAAGGCATCAAACGCGGTGATCGCGTCATGATTTTTGTACCCATGTCTATTGATTTGTATCGTAGCGTATTGGCTCTGTTTCGGATTGGTGCTACGGCTGTTTTTTTGGACGAGTGGGTCAGTAAAAAGCGCATGGAAATTTGTTGCCAAGTAGCTGATTGCCAAGCATTTATCGGAATATTCAAGGCCAGATTTTTTGCTTTTTTTTCGAGCGAATTGCGACGTATTCCTATCAAATTAGGTGTTTATTATGAAAATAAAAGCAAGCTAATTTTTGAAAAAACCGATACAAACCCAGACGAAACGGCCTTGATTACGTTCACGACTGGCAGCACTGGCACGCCCAAAGCAGCCAAACGAACGCATGGTTTTTTGCGGGAACAATTCAACGCACTCAGCGAAAAAATAGATCCACAAGAGGACGATATTGATATGCCAGTCTTACCGATTGTGTTGTTGATAAACCTTGGCATTGGTTGCACGTCGGTCATCAGCGACTTCAAAGCGAGTAAACCCGATGCGTTCAAACCCGAAAATATTGTGACCTTGATTCAGCAACATAAGGTAACACGAATGGTGGCTTCGCCTTTTTTTGTAAAGGCGCTTTCACAATACATTATAAAAAATAATACTTTATTAAATACTGTAAATAAGGTATTTACGGGCGGCGCGCCAGTATTTCCGAATGAGGCCGAGTTGTATCATGAGGCTTTTCCGAATGCCAAAGTCGAAGTCGTATATGGCTCTACCGAAGCTGAACCGATTAGTAGCATCAATGTGATAGCGTTGATACAAGAAAAAGAAAATTTACTCAAAAGCGGATTGGCAGTTGGTTTGCCGTATCACAAAACGAGTGTCAAAATAATTGAAATTCGGGACGAAACGATTGTGTGTAACAGCGATTTAGACTTGCAAGCTATGGAGTTGTCGGTTGGGAATATTGGAGAAATCATCGTCAGTGGTTCGCACGTATTGCAAGCGTATTTTAACAATGACGGAGCCTTGCGTCGCAACAAAATATTTATCGGTAACGCTTGCTGGCATCGCACTGGCGATAGCGGATATTTGGACGCGAAAGGTCAGTTGTTTTTGACAGGTCGTTGCAATACACTCATCGGAAATGGCGAAAATATGATTGCGCCATTTGTATATGAAAACTATTTGCAATCTATAATAGGCGTAGAAATTGGAACGATATTAAGCCTTGATAATCAGGTAGTTATTGTATTGGAATTGCAAAAAAATG
>JAYUJV010000160.1:0-3384 GCA_043764975.1 Saprospirales bacterium | reverse complement strand
AATGACTTTTGTCAAAAATCATAGGTGCTTTTTCTTTAGTAATTTGCTCCGAACGAACCTGCGCTCTTTCTGTTTGACCAGTTTGTGCCTTTTCTGGCCCAATTTGACGTTTACTCATTGTTATGTTTATTTATTTTATTTAATAATTGAATTTTTTATTTTAAAAAGTATAAAGTATATAAGTATAAAGTATTCAAGTCGAGAAGCAAACTATAACGTTAGTTTGCTAAGTATTTTAAAAACTGGAATACTTGATATTAAGAAATTTTTAAATCAAATCGTCAATTCTCATTTTTAAATATTTGTGAACGACGATATAAGTACTTGATACAGTGATAGTTACGCTCAGCAATGTTAATATACCGAATAATAATATATAGCCAGTTGAACTGTGCAAAAAAGACATATCAGGAAATTCTTGTTGTACCCAATATACAAATAAAGTTAGAGCAACGATAGCAAAAATTGAACTCCAAAGACCATTTTTTAATGCACGAATCAAGTAGGGTTTGCTGATAAATCCCCATGATGCGCCAATCAATTCCATGTTTTTGATCAATATTCGATTAGAGTATAATGCCAATTTTACGGTATTGTGTATCAAAACATAAGCAATTAGGAGAAATAGACTACCCAAAAACAAGGCTACATATATAATATGATTCAAATTTTTTGAAAGGTCGTTTACGACACTTTGCTCGTAATACACGTCACTTACAAGGCTATTTTGCTTGATTTCACTTTTTATTTGCTCTAATTTTGCCGTACTCAAATTTTCTGAACTCACATTAAATGTCAATACATCAACCAAAGGATTTGAAATATCCATTTTTTCAAACTCGTCGCCCAATTCACTTTTCATGATATTCAACGCTTCTTCTTTACTGATAAAAGTGGTTGTTTTTTCAATGATGTAAGGCGCTTTTTCTAGATTTTTCTTCAAATTTTGAATATCATCAAAAGTCTGATTGTCGTGTAATTCGACTACAATACTTACTTTTTCTTTAAAAAAAGTAAATAATTGTTGCGTATATAAAAAGACAATACCCAAAAAACCCAGCAAAAACAAAATCAGCGACACACATATTATGGAGTACAAATAATTTGGTTTCGCTTGAAAAAAAGACATAATCAGATGTTAATTTGGTTCAAAAAGTGGTGCGAAGATATAAAAAATAATTATCAATCAAAAACCAACTTTTCATAAAGTGTATTTTATACTTCAATTAGTTACATTTATAAAAAATTATATCGTATTTTTGCCTTAAATATTAAAAATTTCAACCCAATAAAACTGCCCCAAAACTAATTTTTAAATATAAAATATGATAATTTATAGAAAAGCAATTTTTTTATTGTTTGGTTTTTTTGTCGTCCAATTTGCAGTTGCTCAAATCCGTTTTGAAAATCCATCGTTTGAAGGTACACCGCAAGATGGCACTTCGCCAGCTGGGTGGTTTCAGTGCAAAACTGGTTCTACGCCCGATATTTTGCCTGGTTCGTGGGGCGTATATAATGAAGCGGCTGACGGAAATACGTACATTGGTCTGATTACGAGAGAAGATGGCACTTGGGAAGACATTACACAGCGTTTGAAAGAACCTTTGAAAGGTGGCGAGTGTTACACTTTTAGTATTGATTTGGCGCGTTCAAAAACTTATGCAGGGTACAATTTGCCAGTCAGATTACGAATTTGGGGCGGCATGGAACGCTGCGATAGAGACGAATTATTGGATCAAAGTCCGATGATAAAACACTCAACTTGGCGTACTTATACCTTACAAATTAATCCCAAAAAAGACTATAAATTTATCATTATTGAAGCTTATTTTGCCAATGGATATTTTTCATACAAAGGTAATATTTTGATTGACAATTTAAAGCCATTAAAAAAATGTCCTCGTGCTTAATCTTTTTTTATTTATATAATTATTTATAAAATCCTGATTTTGAATATTTTATAAAATTATTTTTTTGATATACTATGAGAATTTACTTAGATAACGCAGCTACAACTGCACTCAGACCAGAGGTGATAGAAGCAATGAGTTCGTGTATGAGTGAGCTTTTTGGCAATCCGAGTTCTATACATGCCGATGGTAGAAAAGTTCGTAACGCGATTGAGGAAGCGCGTAAAAAAGTAGCCAATGTTTTAGGTGCATCGTTGGGGGAAGTTTTTTTTACTTCGGGTGGTACAGAAAGTAACAATATGGCTATAAAATGTGCCGTTCGCGATTTGGGTGTAAAACGAATTATTACGTCTCGCATTGAGCATCATTGCGTGTTACATACTGTCGAAAATGTAGCGTTGCACAACGGTGTTCAGTTGGATTTTGTGAATCTAAATGACAAAGGTTCGGTCGATTATGCACATTTGGAGGAATTGTTGCAGCAAAGCGAAGCCAAAACGCTTGTGACTTTGATGCACGCCAACAACGAAATCGGAACACTTTTGGATCTCGAAAGTGTGAGCCAATTGTGTGAAAAATACAACGCTTTTTTTCATTCAGATACCGTCCAAACCATTGGTCACATCCCGATTGATGTCAATAAAACGAAGATACATTTCCTTTCGGGCGCAGCACATAAATTGCATGGACCGAAAGGCGTTGGCTTTATTTATATCAACCACGAAGCCAAATTGAAGCCTTATATAGATGGTGGTTCGCAAGAGCGAAATATGCGAGGCGGCACTGAAAATATCTACGGAATTGTCGGTTTTGCTAAGGCGATAGAGCTAGCAAACTATTATATGCTTGAATATCGTGAGCAAATCGAAAGCGTTCGCGCGTATTTAATTCAGCAATTAAACGAAAATTTTGAGGACATACAATACAACGGAAACTTGGATTCGATGTATTTATACACTGTTTTGAGTGTTAGTTTTCCCGCTTCGCCGAAGTCAGAAATGCTGTTGTTGAGTTTAGATTTTAGCGGCATCAGTGCATCGGGCGGAAGTGCTTGCACGAGTGGTTCGGAAGGTGGTTCGCACGTTTTGAATGGCATCAAAGCAGATGCAAACCGAAAAACGATTCGTTTTTCTTTTTCACATTATAATACAAATAACGACATAGATATTTTGATTGAAAAATTGAAAACGATGATACCGAGTAAGGTGTTGGTTTCGTAAATAATCGTATTCAACCCTTCAAGGGTTTTTGGCAAAATAAAACGAAAATAATCAATTTTTTCCAATATTATAGTAGAAACCCTTGAAGGGTTTTAGGTTTATTTAAGTAAAAATTTCCGATTTTAAAAGTGATGTTTTGTAGAAAAACATCACTTTATGTGCGCTACGCATACCACATCGCTAAAAGGTTAAAGTCCTGAACGAGCCTGCCAACAGGAATCGTAGCCTAATGCAAGGGTGTCTATCGTGAGGTA
>JAYUJV010000159.1:0-1218 GCA_043764975.1 Saprospirales bacterium | reverse complement strand
TCCTTTTCAAAACAAAATTGATTTAAAATTTAATTTTTAATAAAATGAAAAAAATAATACTAATTGCCATCGCATTTTGCTCGCTTATCGGCACAATTTCGGCGCAAGAATTAGATAAATCTACACTTTCGCCTTGTGGATATACTGGCAAATCGGAATGGCTCGAATATTATCAAACGCACCAAGCGGAGTTTGAAAACAATGCAGCGCGTGGTAAAGTCACTTATATGCCCATCACGGTTTTTAATGTTGGCAATGATGACTCTACTGGTTTTTATAACATCACAAATTTGCTGAATGCTATATGTCAGCTCAATACGGATTTTGTGCCAGCTGGTATTCAATTTTATTTGTCTGAAGATATAAAATATTTAAGAAATACGGTTCAAAACAATGCAAAGACATTTGCAGAGTCGGAAGGTTTGTATCAAAATAACATCACGAACACCATCAATTGTTATGTCGTGACCAATGCTGCGGGTAATTGTGGCTTCGATTGGTATGGCGGTTTGGTACTAACCAAAGGTTGTATCGCGCCAGGCGATCACACGTGGGCGCACGAAATGGGCCACGAGTTGTCGTTGCCACATACGTTTTCGGGTTGGGAAGGAAAAAAAGTAGATGTAACAACCAATGCACCTAAAAAAGTAGGTAACAAAAACGTGGAATTGCTCGATGGCTCGAATTGTAGTAACTCAGGCGATGGATTTTGCGACACACCGGCCGATTATATCAGCGATCGTTGGACTTGCAATGGCCTCAAAAAAAGTTATACGATGAAAGACCCAACAGGTGCTACATTTGAAGCCGATGGCCGTTTTTATATGTCATACTCAAATGATGCTTGTATGGATCGCTTTTCGCCGTTACAAATGCAAGCGATGCTCGCCAATGCCAACTCTCAAAAAGGAGCTTATCAAGATCCGAATTTAGTGATACAACCTGCTGTATCACAAGCAGTTAAGTATATTTCCCCGATTGATACGGCGGTGGTTTCGCCTACAAATGTGACCATAAAATGGGACGCTGTGCCAGATGCAAAATACTATTATGTATTGGTTAGCCGTTTGCCAGGCTTCGACATCACGACTGTTCGACAAGTCGTGACTGGCACATCTATCACGATTCCGAAATTGGATGCGGGCAAAAAATATTATTGGAAAGTAAAACCTTACAATGATTTTAATGCCTGTGCGCCTTTTTCGACAAAGCAAATAT
>JAYUJV010000158.1:0-3387 GCA_043764975.1 Saprospirales bacterium | reverse complement strand
TTGGTAAAGAACTTGAAAGCAAATTTAACTTATTATTGGAGGGTTTATCCTTACAGTGATGGCGGATTATGTATAGATCCAACGCAAGTTTCAAAGATATATACTACCTTCAAGACAACAGCAACGAGTGCTACAAAAGAATTGGCGGACATAAATAGCATTACGGTTGCACCAAATCCCGTGAGCGAAAATTCGGCGTTGACGATGACTATTTTTTCAGAAAAAAATACTGTTGCAAACGTAACTATGATTGATGTAGCAGGTAAAATGGTCAAAAATTTTGGTGTTCAAAATTTGACTATTGGCCAAAACGACATCAATTTGGATTTGAATAATACGACAAAAGGTGTGTATTTTATTCGTTTGAATATAGACGGTGGCAATATCAGCCGCAAGGTTGTGGTAGCGGAGTAAGAGGCGTCCTCACTAAATCCCTCCAAAGGAGGGACTTCCCAACGTGATGTCATACGTATTTGAAAACGTAATGCTTAACATATAAAAAAATTAAAAATTACGTTTTTTTCAATAAAAATTGTATTTTTGTAATTCAAAAAAAATAAATCCTAAAATATGAGTGACACTTTTGATGATAACGAGATTAAGAATATAGAACCAGAAAATGCTGAACCAGAAGATAATGAGCCAGAAAACGTAAATTGGATATGTTATAAAGGTTTACTAAATGAAGACCCAACGGCGCGCAGTGTGTTTTATGACAGAACAATTGCTCAAGTTGCTTCGCTTTGTAGGAAACACAACGTACCCGAAATTGACGCTGACCAAATTTTTATTGATGCACTGACATTGACTTGGACACATATTGCGACTGGAAAATACGTTTTTACAGGCGCGAATCCATCGACATATATGTACCAGATTGCATATTACAAGATAATGGAGTTTTTCAGAAAGCGCGGTAAAATTATAACTAAAGAATTAAAAGAAGGTTACGATGGCGCAATGGATGATTTTTTAGATAATGAAAGTATTCGACAAGCCATTTTTGATAAAACTTTTCCTTTTTTAAGTGCTGATTGTCAGCAGATTATTCGCCTTGTGGCCGATGGAAAGACAGACCAAGAAATTGCAAATGACCCAAGTGTACCAAATCTCACCTCTCGTGGTGGCGTGAATAGAAGGAAAATCGAATGTAAAGAAGCTATGAAAGTACTCTTGAGTAAAACTGATTTTTTTTTATACAATTAATAAATTCTAAGTTAGAAAAAATATAAAAATGAAAGAAGAAATAGAAGATAAAATGATTGATGATGCGCTCGTAGCAAGGCGAATTCGGGCAGAAGTGTTGGCGTTGCATGCGGCTAAAAAAAAAGAAGCTGCTTTGTTGGTTTCGGCAGAATCCAATGTCAAAATTAGTGCTAAAGTTGTGCCGATGTGGCAACGTTCGTATAGTATTGCCGCTTCGATAGCCTTGGTTTTGAGTGTCGGTGCAGCAGCTTGGTATTTTTCACAAAAGCCAACTGAAGATGTTGTGAAGGTGCAACCACCAGTTCAAAACATTGAAAAGCCAATACAAAATATTGATAATCAGCCTGTTGCGCCAATTGAAAAAGAAAAACCGATAGTAGAAAGCAAGCCTAAAGTTATCATAAAAAAGGAAATTCCGATTGAACAATACAGTAGTAATAACCTTTATGCTGCAGTAGATGCTATTTTTTTAGATGAAATAAAAGCAATACCCAACAGCCTAAAAGGTAGCGGTGAAAATGACGATGAGTTGCAATTTATGACTGCCAGACAAGCTATAAAACAACAAAAACTGCAAGATGCAATTCCTATTTTTGAATCGCTTATCGCTAAAAATTATGAACGAAAAGATGAATGTAAATGGTGGTTGGCGTTGGCTACTTTAAAAAACAATCCCATACAAGGCATTAAAAGAATGGAATCTATTGCTAATGAAAACAATAATTTGTATCAGAATAGTGCGAAAGATGTGTTGGGAAAGTTGAAGTAAAGACCTCCCCAACCCTCCAAAGGAGGGAGTTCCAAGCGTATAGGCAAATAATATAATTTTAAAGGTCTAAATTGTTGATTGTCAATAATTTAGACCTTTTTTTGTTTGGTTTTGAAGTTTTTTATGTTTTTAATCAAAACAATTTACCGCCCATTTTGTCTTCCTAATGTAAAACATAATCAAAAATTGATATATTTTAAAAATATTTATTTAAACGTTTGTTTAATATTAAACAAACGTTTAAATTTGTGCCTTATTTATCAATAATATATTTTTGTTATGTCGAAAAAAACGATTGAAAACTCTGAAACGCGTAAGCAAATCATTACAGCTGCTACGCAATTGTTTGCTGACAATGGCTTTGAAGCCGTTTCGATACGACAGATTGCACAAGCGACTGATACCAATATTGCCTTGGTTTCTTACTATTTTGGCTCAAAAGAAGGTCTTTTTCAAGAGATATTGAATACTCGATACCCTGAAGCAAAACAAATGCTACAGGACATGGATGCGGCGAACATCACGCCGATTAAAAAGTTGTACAAGGCCATTAACTTTTATACCAATCGTATATTTGATAATCCAAATTTCAATAAAATCATGTTGCGCGAAATGTCTTTGATGCAACGGCCCGAACACGCACGTATGATTGTGGACGGCATTTACCCCAATATGCAATTGGTTATCGGTTTTATACACGAAGGTCAAGAAAAAGGCGATTTCAAAAAAAATATTGATGCCGAATTGACTTGGATAAGTATCATCAGTACTATTTTTCAGATGCTGAACAATAAATTATTGGCCAAAAAAATCTGTAAACTCAAATCTGAAGAAGATGTGTATTCTAAAAAAATGAAAAAACGCGTCAAAACGCACCTCAAAGCGATGCTTTCAGCTTGTATCCTGAAAAAAAAGAAGCAAAAGAAGCACAAAGTAGAAGAAATCAAACCAATTGAAAATATTTAATCAAACGTTTAATTAAAAATAATAAACTTTTCAAATAAAATAAATATGTATAAAAAAATTATTTTTTTGAGCTTTTTGCTGAGTCATTTTTTCAGCCAGGCACAACGAACATTGACACTCACTGACGCCATAAAATTGGGTATGGATCATAGTACTTTGCTCAAAACCGATGCTGCAAAAACAGCAATTGCTCAACTCAAAACCAAGCAAATTTGGAACGCTCAGATTCCAACTATTTCATTATCAAGCGCTTATAATCGATTGAGCGATAACATAACACCTTTCACGATTAAGTTTCCGAATGGAGCAGAGCAAACCCTCAACCCACAGATATTGAATCAATTCTCGAATCGTTTGTCGATTCAGCAGGTTGTGTTTTCAGGTTGGAGAGCTAAAAATTATTTTGAAGCCAATCAATACCTCGAAAAAGCGGTCGCGCTCGATGC
>JAYUJV010000157.1:0-3389 GCA_043764975.1 Saprospirales bacterium | reverse complement strand
AACGGAAACTCAGGCAATGCTTCTATTTCGAGGCGTGTAGCCACTTCGGCTGCCGAAGCATCTATCGCCAACGGCGCTAACGATGCCAAGCCTAACATACGCAACCAATCGCGGCGTGTCCAGTTTTTCATATTTTTTAAAGATTGAAAATTCATAGATATTGACAATTGAATTAAAAGTCATTTTTATTTTAAAATAAAGGTAAAAAATAAAAGTGAGTTTGTGTAGCTTGATGCTTTCTTATTTCAAAATCAATTATTTTTTAATATTTAAACTTTAAAAGTAAAATATAATATTTTACTCGAAAAATTTGCCATCACATTTGCAAGTCCCTCCGATTTACTCCTTCTCTTTGGAACCAGATTTAGGGAGGTCGCCTTTTACTTTTTAAATACCTTTTTCACATTGGCATAATCCAAATAATAAATCATTTTTAGTGTAAATGAATTGTTTTGTGGATTTTCAAATGTCTTTCTGATGTTGCGACTGTATCGGTCAGCACGAATTTCGTCGGCTTGTTGTATGGCATTTTTCCAGATGATGTTCAAGAAGCTACCAGGTGCAAATTGCCACGTATAAACCATGTCTATGTTGAAAAGATTGTAGTTTTCGTCTTTATGATAATCTGTATCGAGCAAAACTTGTGAGCCATCGTCGTTGAGGTGCCAATAATTCAGATACGTCAATTGATTCCAGTAATGCCTTGCTCGAAACGTGACATTCATGAGCGAATTGATGGCAAAACTCGTGGCCAATGTGTTCACAATCGTATTCGTTCGGCGGCGACCAATCACGATAGAATCTGGGTTATACCAACTGACTGCGCCAGGGTTATTTCTATCCAACAAAAACTCGGTATCCATCGTAAATTGTAGTCTATTGTTGGCGCGCCATTTTACTTTTGGCCTTACGGAAATATACGTATCTTTCGGCAAAGGCGATTCGCCGATGCCAGCAAAAACTTCTCCTGATAAGCGTTTACGAATATCGCTACCATACGTTGCGCCTACAAAAAACCAACCCAAACGCGCCAGTTTTTTGCCTGGCACACGCGGCTCATAGTAATCGTAATAATTGAAAGGTTGCGAATCCATAGTCAGTTTTAGGCTCGATTGGTTCTCGAAAGAAAAGGACGAATTAGCCTCAAAATTCCAGAATTGATACAAGCGTGGCTGAAACAAACTGGTATATGATGCACTAAAAGACACATTTCTATTCTGAATATTCCGCCAAGGCTCGTACCAATTGTACTCAACATTTGCAGTACTTTTTATTTCATTGTTGTTGTTTATCAAACCTAAATCATTGATATTGTACTTATTATCCATTATTTCTTGACCGATGCTGCACAAAAAATTGCCACCGATTTTTGCCGCAGTCCAATCTAATTTGTAGCCATGTTCCCAAGGGTTTTCATCGTGCTTTCGCACCGAACTCATTACGCCTTTTGCACTAAAATCAAAAATATTCTTTTTATCTCGCAAGTTAAATTGAAGTGCCGAAACATTGCCATCGCGTGCGCCACCGCCACGCGTTACGTTGGTATTCGTGAAGCTAATCGAAGAATTATTTTTTAAGATTTGATCAATTACAAATATATTATAATTACTCAAATAACCAGTTTGCACACGTCGTGTTTGCCCAGTTTTATTGTCTTTCAATGTCGCATACATCGGCGAAGCTACTGCATTGATGACGCCTACACCTAGTTGCCCTTTGGTTCGCCCCGAAAATTTGGTAGCGTTATACAATTGCGTTTCGCTTGGATTATTCACAACTGTTTCGTCGTCAGTCGCTAAGTTTTCTACATTTCTAGCACCGATTGGCTCGCCACCGATTCGGCGCGAATAAAATATATCGCTTTTATTAAAAAGTTCAATGCCTTCTGTAAAAAACGGTCTTCGCTCATCGTATTGCACCTCGAACGGCGACAAATTACGCACTTTATTGTCGGATTGTACTTGTCCAAAATTAGGGATCAAGGTCATATCGAGCGTAAAACTTTCATTGATACCATACTTTATATCCAAACCGCCATTCGCTGTTTTGGCATTGTCGAAACCGCCTTCTTCGAGTGGTGTTCGGGTATAATTGCCAGCAATATAAGGCGAAAGCGACAAACGAAGCGGTGGTTTTATGTGTTCAATATTCGTCATATCGCCCCATTGATTCACAAACCCTTTTATTTGAGGATTGACGGGCGCCCAAGTTGCTATCTCGTTGTATCGACGAATAGTACGCACAAATTGTACGCCCCAAGTTTGTAAATCCGATTTCGGAAATCGGATGGCCGAATAAGGCACTCGAATCTCTACCGACCATCCATCGCTTTGCATGGCTACTTTCGACTCCCAAACCGCGTCCCAACTCGGATCAAAGTTATCGGGCGAAATACGAAAATCCCCTTGCACACCACTTGCGCTTACGTTGAATCGAAACGCATTTTGATTGTCATTATAAGTATCCAAACCAAGCGCAAAGTAATCGGTTTCGGTATCCGCATAACCATCGCGTGGATAAAGTTGTCGGTCTATTTTTCGAGGTTCGGTATCGTGCATATAAGCGGATACATATATAGCGTCATCGTCATAAGCGAAGCGCACTTCGCTTCGTTGCTGCGATTTGCGGCCTGCCACTGGTGCCACGGTTAGAAAATCAGTAAAAATCGGTAAATCTTTCCAGCACTCGTCCGTCAAAAGTCCATCAATATGTGGCTTTTGAGTGATGCGTGTAGCGCGTCCTTGTGGTGGATTTGCACTCAGCACAACTTGCCAAAACAAGACTATGATGATGCTAAATAGATTGGCTTTCATTTAAAAAAATGCTTTTGAAATATGTGCTAAGTCAAGACTGTCGGTTAGTCATTTTTGTCACTTAGTCCTTGATAATCAGACTTTTATGTAAAAATTTACAAAGTTCAACTCTTCTAAAAAGGAAAAATATACTTATAAATTCAATATGTCGCTCCTATGGAGCTTTAATGGTCTTGTATGTTAATTTTAAGCTACCGATATGTCATGCCTAACGGCATTTTTTAAACGACAAATGCCGTCAGGCATGACATATCGGTAAAAACATACAATCCAAGTTGTGTTTTTGAACTCCGTAGGAGTGACACTTTTAAAAACATATTAAATTCATTGTCAAAGGAGTTTAATCATTTGTAAATTACAAATAATTTTGTCTTCATACTGAATTTATCGAAAATAGCTTGTTAAAGTTTACAAAACGGTTTTCAACACTTTCCAAATGCCTTCGGCTATGATTCGGTGGCCTTCGGCGGTTGGGTGTATGCCGTCTGCTTGGTTGAGTTTGGCTTCTCCGCCCACGCCTTCGAGCAAGAATGGAATCAAAGTCAAGTGATTGGCTTTCGCCAAAGTCGGATAATT
>JAYUJV010000156.1:0-3391 GCA_043764975.1 Saprospirales bacterium | reverse complement strand
ATCTATGTTCTTAACATCTTTAAACTCCGCAAACGTATTTGCCAAATTAATCATGCGAATGCTATTATTATTCTTTTATTAAATAAAAAACCTTCTTTCTTTAAAAAAATAAGATTTCTCTTTATATATTTGATTCTTAATTTCTATTATTGTCGGTTAGTCATTATTGTCGGTTAGCCAAAATTGCCAATACTTTATTCGACGTCTAATTCAATCTGCAATGAGCAATAAGCAAACTTTGACCTAAAATAGTTGGTTCTTTTGTTAATTGTCTATTGCTTATTGAAAACAGAAATACATGAATTTACAATTTCAATATCTATTCGACTAATCGCTAATTTCTTCTATTTTTCTTTAAAAGAAACTTGTACCAATGCTCGTTTTATACTTTCGTATTCGATTGGTTCTTGCACGGTTTCTTTTACATTTTTTTTGCCTACTTTGGTTACTTTCACGTATTCGATGGTAAAATGCGTATCGGTTGCTTCGAGTAGTTTTCCGATTTTTATAACACCATCTGCCATCGTTACTTCTAGTTCACGCTCAATATTTCTTTGATATTGGCGAGCAAACTTCAAAGGTCTATCAAGGCCAGGCGATGAAACATCTAAAGTATAAGTTTCACCGAGCCAATCTTGCTCATCAATTACGGCTTCGAGTCCGCGACTAATGGTGCGACATTTGTCGAAAGACATACCAGAATCGCTATCGATATAGACTTCTAAATCGTTCTTTTTGCCAAATAATATTTCTATGATAAAGCAATCAGAAAAATCGGGTTCTGCAAATTTCTCTAAGAGAAGCGTTTGTATTTTTTCTTCTATGGTCTGTGTCATCGTGGCTACAAATAAAATAGGGAACGCTTTTTGGCCGTTCCCTATTCGTAAGGACTAAATCTGCTGCAAAGTTATCTTTTTTGTATTGAATAACAAAGAGTTATGTAAAATAAATCCTTTTTTTTATTAAAAAATTAACTTTTCGATTTTATTGATTTTTAAAAACTAATTGATAACGTCGTCGAGGTTTCAAAACCTCGACGACGTTGAGACAAAAGTTAAACTATACGCTACTTCACCGTTGGCACAAAATCCCTGAATTGTTGTAAAACACTTTCTGGTGCATATTTTGAATCTAAACCATTAGCAGTCTGCGCATCTTTGATAGCGAGTGCTTTGTTGTTGCTATTGAGGTAAGAGCGGCCGCGCTCCAAGTAAAATACGGCCATGATATTTTGGCGACTATCTCCCATCTCAATGGCTTTCGTGATAAACGGTATGGCCTCAGCATGACGACTGAGGGCATTGAGCGTTCGGCCTTTTTCGTAGTACATATCGCCTTCGTTTGGACTCAATTCTATGTATTTATCGATATTGGCGATACACTCCTGAAAGTTGCCCAATTCGCTATTGACCAAATAGCCGTTGAGATACGCATTTTTGTTTTTCGGATCGAGCTTGGCACCACGATTGATGTCTTTATTGGCGGCCGTCAATTTCGTCAATCGGCTAATCGGCTCTACGTTGGCCGCTGGCACAGTGGACAATAGCCCCAACGCTGCACCACGATTGACATAGATTTCGCCATAGTCTTTTTTCAAAGAATCGACACTAACTTCGAGTAAGCTAATGCCTTTATCATAATTTTCTAACGCTTTTTGAATATTTTGTATTTTATTGCCATCAGGCATATCAAAATACGTTTTTCCGCGGCTATTATATGTAGTCGGTTTTTGTGGCTTGATGACGATGGCTTGGTCGTAACATTTCAAGGCTTCTTGATACATCTTATTACTACGCAAGTAGTTCCCTTTATTGCCCCAAGGCATTTCGGTTTGCGGATAATACTTGATTACATGACTCCATAGATTGCCACCGTTTGCCCATACTTTTATCTGATCCACGCTTTTGAATCCACAAAATATAAGATAAACACCTGCTACGCCAAGCATAGCAAATTTTGAACCGCTGTCACTTTTCAAGACGCTATCCAAATAATATGCTGCTACGAAGAAAAAGCCTAAATATGGAATGTAGGTAAATCGATCTGCCAAAAAGCCTTGCCCTGCGCCCAATATCTGGAGCATGAACACGACATTGAAAAAGAAAATAGCGATACCAAACACCCAAGCGCGACGGTTGGTTTTCCAGAGCCAATACGTGAGCGCCACAAACGCAGGAAAGCCGACAAACAAGGAAATACGAAACCAAATACTCACTTCGTTCGGATATGGATACAAAGGCGACATTTCGTAAGGGTAAATCACTTTCATAAGATACACATAATAGGAGTACGCGCCAATGCACAAGCGATCGAAAAAACTATAAGTGGTCACGTCTTCTAAGGATTTATTTTTGGCCAAATAGACCAAACCAAAAATACCCGTAGCGGCCGACATCGCAAAATACGCAATTTTTTCGGTAAGCCATTTCCAACTCCATTCGCGTTGTAGGTAGTAATCGACGGCAAGCATGGTGAGTGGCAAAGCCACTGCTTGGATTTTTGACAACAGCGACAAGGCGAATAGCGGATAGATGAACAGGTTATATCGGCTGCGTTTTTCGGGATTTTTGATACCTTTTATATATAGCCAAAGCGCCCAAAGGAAAAAGAAGCCAAACAGCACGTCTTTTCGCTCTGTGACCCACGCCACGGACTCAACGCGCATAGGGTGAATCCCGAACAACAATGCGCCGACTGCCGCAGCCCAATTGCCCAAACCAAGGGCAATGAGGATCATAAACACAAAAAACACGCAACCAAGGTGTAGCAACGTATTGTCGATGTGGTACAATTTGGCACTTTCGATGCCTACAAAATGGCGCTCGATAGTCAAGGTCAAAATCGAAAGCGGATTGTAGTTGCCGATGACATTGTCTTGAAAAATCTTTTTTACGTTTTCGCCAGAAAGGCGCTCAGTGTTCACATTTTCGAGTAGATTGACTTCATCGTCCCAGTTCACGAATGATTTGGAGAATGATGTGCTGTAAATTGCAAACGTGATGAGCAACACTGGGATTAGATAAAATAGCCAGTTATTACTATTACTTGGTGTTATTTCGGCATCTTTTGGAGTATTAGCAGCAGTACTTGCTTTTTTTGCGCCGATTGTTGTTTTGTTTTGTTTTGCCATTTTAGAAAAAATCTAACTTAATGTATCGTTATGTATATTTTTTTTGATAATGTATTGAAAGTGCGAATATAGTGTTTTTTGTAATCTTTTATCAAAATTTGATTCATAAATTGAAAAAAAACATTGAAAAATGCAAAAAAAACGACTAAAATAAAAAACGGCTAACTATCGTGATGATAATTAACCGTTTGTGATGTGGGCAGTACTGGATTCGAACCAGTGACCCCCTGCTTGTAAGGCAGGTGCTCTGAACCAGCTGAG
>JAYUJV010000155.1:0-9527 GCA_043764975.1 Saprospirales bacterium | reverse complement strand
CAAAATTGAAACAACAGCAGCGCAACAAATGAAAGTTGTCATTGATTTATTAAAAATATAAAAAACGCTAAAACATTGATTGTCAATATTTTAGCGTTTTTTTATTTATATAAAAGATTCATATCAAGCAAAAAAATAATCAAGAGGCTAATTTTAATGGGATGAATCTGTCTTGTAAAAGCAAAGATGAAAAAGACAAGGCTTCTAAAATATCTTCAAGTTCTAAAAAAGGAAATTCTGCCAATATTTCATCATTTGTCATACCAGAAGAGAGATAGTCTAATATAGAAGAAACAGGCATACGCATACCTCTAATACAAGGTTTGCCAAAGCAAACATCAGAATCAACTGTGATGCGTTGAAAATTAGGATGTCTTAATACCATGATTTTAATTTTATATTACAAAGTTATACTATTTTTTAATAATTGCTTTATTTTTTCTTAAATTTACTACTTTTTTACCCAATTTTTTTCCTAAATATATAATGTAAAATACCAAATTGCCCTAATGCATAAGCATTTACCAATTCCCAACCCAAGCTCTCCAAATATTCTATTGCGATAATAGGTTTTTCAATTTTCGAAAGCTCTTTTTCTATTGAACTTAAATCACTAATACTATTTGAAGTATTAGCGTCAAAAATTTTTATACTTTTCGTAAAAAGTCCAACGCTATACCATATTCCCAAAAACTGATGTCTGTCGTTCATAATTTTATTTTATGAGTTAATAATAAAAAGAAAACGTCAAAATTGGGTTTTTTGTTCCAGCACTTAGAATTTTGAAACTTTATTTATGTAAAAATAATTTAAAATTACATATATATTTACTTGTAAATACCTTGTATTTCAAAATTTATATATAAATTCGCATTGTAATTAATTCACAATTTTTTTAATAAATAAAAATTTACTTTAGTATGAAGAAATTATTACTATTGACCATGTCTCTTGTAGCTTTGGTCACATCATTAATGGCGCAATCAAGAATTAAGATTGACCCTAAGATTACAAATTTGTGTGTTAAAGTCCCTAACACGCCAGCTTCGATTTATGGCGCACCAGAACCAACGGTTGTGCCTTTGGCTCATCCAACGGCACTTTCTACACCTATATATAAGCGTGGTGGTGCGGATAAAGAAGTTCAAGTTGGATCTACAAAATACGATTTACAAACCAATGCTTGTTTAAGCCAACGTTTGGTGAATGTAGGTGGCGGCAAAATGGTTGCTGCGTGGACACAAAGCCAAGAAGATACACCTTATGCAGACCGTGGTACAGGTTATAACTCTGGCAATGGTAAAGTTTGGTCTGCATCAACAAACGCACGCATCGAATCGAAGCGTTGTGGTTTTACAAATATCCATGTCACAACGGCTGGCGATGAAGTGGCGCTTACACACATTCCATCGACTACAAATGGTGGTTATGACATCAATGTAGCGCGTAAATTAAAAGGCACAACCAAATGGATTGAGTCGGTTATCCCGACTACTGCTCCCAAAGGAATGTTGTGGGCGCACACTGCTTGCGATGGCAACACAATCCACGTTATTGCTTTGACTACGCCGACTGGCGCAAGTTTTGGCGGTGTTACTGTTGATGGCATGAATGGTACAGTATTGTATTTCCGCTCGAAAGATGGTGGTGCAACTTGGGACATCAAAGACAAGCGTTTGCCGAATATCGCTAAAATCTATAAGTCAGTAGGTGGTGACGGTTACACGATTGATGCGGACAATGGCAAAGTTGCGATTGGTATTTTCAAATCATCAGCTGACTGTACAGCTTGGATTTCAAAGGACAATGGTGATACATTTAAAGAACAAACAATCAATAAATTCCCTATTGCAGATGGTGCTTTGCCTTTGCCAACGCCATTCGATACATTATTAATTACAAAATATGATGATGCGCCAAATGGTCGTGCAATCCCAACTTGTGATAATGGTGGTACAATTATTATTGATAAAAAAGGTGTAACACACGCTTTTTATGGTCAAATGTACTTTTTGGTAAATACGCCTACGGATTCTACTTACAATTATTATCCTGGTACAAAAGGAATTATGCACTGGGTTGAAGGTCAGACTTCAAAAGTTAATCAAGAAATTGGCGATGCCGTAGATACAAACGGTAATGGTGTTTACGATATTACGCTTGGCGCGAATGCACTTTATTATGGCAATAGAGGTTTGTTGAGTTTTACATCGGCAGCTATCGGCGACAACAATGAAATCATTGTTGCATATTCTGGTTTGTCTGAGTTTCCTACACAAAATGATAATCGTTTTTATCACCACGAAATCATGATTAAATCACTAGATGGTGGTAAAACATTTGGTGCGCCAAAAGATTTAATTACGAAAGAAACATCTTTAGAAGAAGATTTATTTGTAAACTATGAGGCAATATTTGGTTCATTGGCACGTCGTGCAGATACTAAAGCGCATATTTTGTATCAAGTAGATTTCTCGCCTGGTTGTTATGTTTCAAACAACGGCTCTACGGTATATCAGACTGAAATTTCTGATAACTTTATCACTTACCAAGGCGTTCCTATCGTGAGTATTCCGACAGGTACGAACGAAACGGTGGTTTCGGCTGCATCTTTGGGTATCGTTGTTTCTCCAAATCCAGTTGTTGATGTTTTGAATATCGCATATACAGGTGCTGGCGAAACCACTCAAGTTGAGGTGTTCGATATGGTTGGTAAAAGCGTAATGAGTAATACAGCTGCCGCTACACAAGGCGAAAACGTAATGCAATTGCAAGTTTCTCAATTGCCAATCGGTATGTATGTTGCCAAAATGAAAAGTGGTAACGCAGCGACTTCGTTTAAGTTTGTGAAGAAGTAAAAGCCCCATCCCGACCTTCCCCAAAGGGGAAGGAGAACGAAAGGCAAAACTTAGGTTAAATTAAAAAGTCGAAATGCAAACATGAGTTTGTATTTCGACTTTTTTTATAAATAATTGATTATCAATATTTTAAAATAGAAGAAAATGGTTTTTAATAATAACTTTTCAAAAGTTTACCACTAAAATTCTCTCGACTTTCGACTTTCGATTTTAAAAAGTTTGCCACTTCATTCTCACGACTCACGATTCTCACGACTCACGATTCTCACGACTCACGATTCTCACGACTCACGATTTCTCACGACTCACGATTTCTCACGACTCACGATTCCCAATCATTCCTTTTCCAATCCAAAATTCCTTGCTTTAAACAATTCCTTATCAGCTTTCCAAATTTCAATATCGTGTTGCGCTTCAATTTTGTTACGCGCATCGCCTATCCAAGTTGGGAAAAAGTTGATGCCAGTTCGTTTTTCAATATCGTCAATCGAAACCACAAATTCGTCAAGGATTTCGGTACTTATTTGGTTTTGAATAATATAAGCAATCGCACGTGGATTATTTGGATGGTTATAATAAATGATTTTGTAAAAAGCCTTTGGAATAGTCACTTTACTTACGCCAATATATTCATCAGCATCATCGAGTAGAGGGCCTGTAACGATGTATATTTCGCCATATTTTTGGGCCCATTTGCGAACATTGCCTTCTAAGTCTTTCCAAATGCCACGGTTAAAATCAGGCACTTGTGGTGTCATGTTGCTCATAAAAAAAGTTTCGTCCATCAAGTCCCAATCGTAGGCAAAATCTTCGGCAGGGCAGAGGTGTCCACGATCATAGCCTTTGCGCGAATAATCCTTGAGTTGTGCCGATTTTACAGCAGGATCTGGTCTGAAATTGTCACTTCGCTTGTATTCCGTTTCATGATTCAACATTTCAGCAGTCAATTTATACGCCACCCATTCGGCCACTTTGTCGTCTTGCGAATAAGATAAAGTATAAGCCTTGTGCTTTACAAGTTGCTTTGTTGTCGATGTTGGCAACCAACTTTCGCCAGTTTGCGGAAACATCGGAAACTCGCCTTCTTTTTTTACTTGCTTTGTATTTTCTTTTCCTCCGTCAGTATTTTCTTGATTGTCATTTGTATTAAAAATATCAAAAGCAAAATATAAAATGCCTAAAAAGGCGAAGAAATAAAGGATTTTTTTAATCATTGTAACGCTGTATATATTGGGTATCAAAATAAACTAAAGAGTGTTTGATTTTAGGATTTCTAAATGTTGTCAGCGTTTGGAACGCTGACAACGTTGCTGTTGCAATATTCATAAGAAATAATATACAAACTAAGTATTAAAGTTCATCAAATTTTTTCATCATATCACGAATCACATAAGCAGCCATATTTAAACCGAAAAGCGCTGGAATATAAGAGATTGTACCATAAAATGACTTTTTGAAGTTCGTGCCATCGGTCATGCGAAGGGAAGAAGCGATAACTGGCTCATCGGAATAAACGGCTGGAAAACCTTTGGGTTTCATACCGCGTCGTTTGAGTTGTTTCCGAATCTGAAGTGCGAATGGGTCGATTTGAGTTTTTGAAATATCAACCACTCGAATCTTGCTTGGGTCTAGTTTTCCACCAGCGCCCATACTCGATATTATCGGAATATTGTGGTTACTACAAGCCATGATTAGGTTCAGTTTCGGCGTTACGGAGTCGATACAATCGAGTACATAATCGAAGTTGCCACCGCTTACGATTTGTTCCATGCGTTCTGGTTGCAAAAATTCATTCACGACTGTCAAAACTACTTTTGGATTGATGGCTTGCAAACGTTCGCCCATCAATTTTGCTTTGCCTTGACCAATCGTTTCATGTGTGGCTGGCAATTGTCGATTGATATTCGTGATGTCAACGGTATCGCCATCGATAATCGTCATGTGGCCAACGCCCACGCGAGCGATGAATTCGGCAGCATAAGAGCCAACGCCACCTAAGCCAACGACCAATATATTACTATGTGTAAATTTTTCTAAATGTGATGCACCAACCAATAATTCGGTACGCTCTAACCAATTTTTTTCCATTTTATTTAATACATATTTTAATGAAAAGACAGATTTTTAATATTATCTAATTCTCTTTTTAGTATTGATTTTAAAGACTAACTGACAAGATGACTAACTGACAATTTTTGACCAAACATTTAATTTTTCTTTATCGTTTGAATAGAAATGCGTCTAAAATCACCACAATCTTTCGAGTTGATGTTGAATTTTACCTTTACATTAATTGGATAAGTCGTTGTGTTATCGAGTTTGAAAGGAGCATCGGCTGGCAAGCCATCAAAGTAATATTCGATGTGTTCGATGAGAAGCACGTAACCACCACAGCAATTGCATTTACGAGCATCGAGACCAGTTATTTGACCCGAAATATTTTCATCAGCCTTAGAGCAATTGAGTGTGCAAAATGCTAAACAAAGTACAAATAGTAGATTTTTAAAATTCATAATTAATTGATTATTAATAAGATAAATATTTTTTATTTTTAAATTGAAAAATTAATAAAAGAAATATATAAATAATAATTTATTGATTTATAAGTTACCGACACCTTAAAGGTGTCGGTAACTTGAAACTTGAAGCCATTTTTATTGAAAATCAATATTTTTCTATACATTTCATTTAATCCTCTTCAACTTCCTTCAAATCACGATTGACGGCGATAGAAGCATTGAGTTCAAAGCCAGCCAACACGATGAAAATATTGAATTGAAGCCAAACCATTAAGGCGATTAATGTGCCGATTGAGCCATAGACTTTGTTGTAGCTCGCAAAATTATCGACATAATAAGAGAACAAAACGGAAGTTAAAATCGAAGATAAAGTTGCTAATAATGCACCGGGATTCCAAAATGGCATTTTGCGACGCAAGGGCGCACCAAGTCTATATATGATTGAAATACCGCCATACATTAAGACTAATATTGAAATACAGCGCAGCAAAAATAACAAAAATTTAGTCAGCCAACTTGCTTTTGTGAACACTACCAATAAATTGATTAATGTGCCGCCCAAAATGACCAACACCACAGAAGCTAATAACAAAAATCCGAGTAAAAAAGTGAGTTGAATCGCAATCCAACGTTTTTGAAAAAAACCATATCGCCTAAAAGTCGTTTTATATGATTTTTCAAATCCAGACATCATGGCAACCATTCCTGTTGAAGAGAAATAAATGGCCAACAAAAAACCGACACTCATCAATCCATTTCTTTTTATGGTTGTCAAATCTTTTATGGTATCTAAAACCATGACTTCGGCATTTCCGGGCATCAGGTCATGGATTGTTTCTTTGATGAGCAAATAAAAATTTTTGTAAATTGGAAAGTAAGCCATCAACGTAAATAACACAATGATGGTTGGAAAAAGCGATATAAAAAAACTAAACGAAATACTATTGGCCTTCGTATTGATGTTTTCTTTGACCAATTCGTTTTTCAAAAACGAATAAACAGCATACAAACTTACGCCCTGAAATCCTGGCGGATAGGTACGTTTCATCCAAGCCTTTAACCAAACAAGGAAAGGTAGATTTAGTATTTTGTCGCGATATTCGATCCAAGTCGGCATTTGAGAAAATTGACTTTCTTAAATTCTTCCAAAGGAAAGACTTTAAAAATAGTTAGTTGATTGAAATATTAATTTATAAATTGCTGCAAATTAGTACTTTATAAATTATTAAAAATAGGTTTTAATGCATTTAATAAATAATCAGGCGTTGGCACTGTTTTTTTAGTTTCCATATCCACGAAGCAAAGTTTTACTGAACCGCCATTGACGAGTTTATTTTTTTCGTTGAATATCTCGATATAAAACGTAATGGTTTGTAACGGCAACTCTCTAAGCGTTGTTTTTATGGTCAATAACTCGTCATACAATGCAGGTCGTACATAGCGCATTTGCAGCGACATGACAGGCATCATGATCCGAAGTTTTTCCTCCATTTCGCGATACGATAATCCCAATTCTCGAATCATTTCCACGCGGCCAACTTCATAATATTGGGCATATAGCCCATAATATAAGTAACCCATTTGATCCGTTTCGCCATATCTAACGCGAACTTGTGTTGATGTAGTGTACATTTGTATGTATATTAAAGACCTCCCTCAGTCCCAGCCCCATCCCGACCTTCCCCAAAAGGGAAAGAGAAAAAGGAGAGAAGCTCTAACTTAGAGGCCAATTTTATCAGATTTTTAATTTTTATATTTGACTTTTGACTCTCCTTAATCTCATGACTAACGAAAATCGTGAGAATCGTGAACCGTGAATCGTGAGAATGTAACAGCAAAAACTCGATTAGCCATCACGATTCTCACGGCTCACGAAAAAAAATGGCGTCAAGCAATTTATCTCACGACTCACGATTCCCTTATTCTTCTTCTTTCAAAATCGTTGGCGGCAGCAATTTATACATCACTGGTGTAATTAAGCGCGACAATAAAGTTGAAGAAATCAAACCACCGATTAAGACCAACGCTAAAGGCGAATAGAGTGGGCTATATTCAATAACCAACGGTAACAATCCGCCGATGGCCGTTAAAGATGTCAAGACAATCGGTACAAAACGGATTTCGCCAGCTTCGGTTATGGCATCGTCTAGGCTTCGGCCTTCAGCTCGCAATTGATTTGTAAAATCGACCAATAAGATTGAATTTTTGACTTCAATGCCTATCAATGCAATGAAGCCAATCGAGCCTGTAAACGATAGCGGATTGCCTGTAAAATACAACATCAACAATGCTCCAATAATGCCTAATGGTATGACAGAAAGCACTATCATTGTACTTTTGAATGTTCTAAATTCTAAGACCAAGATGCCGATAAAAGCGAAGGCTGTTATCATCAAAATCATGCCTAAACCACTAAAACTGCGTTCTTTATTTTCTTTATCGCCTGCAACTGTATAAGAATAACCTTTCGGAAAATTAAAATTGGCCAATTTAGCTTCGATTACTTTATTGACACTTTCCGCCAAATATCCAGTTTTTACGAAAGCGGTACATGAAAAGTATCGATTATTAAGATAATGTCTAATCTGTGTTTGTGACGTAACGAACTGAATATCAGCCACTTGTTTCAACGGAAAAGCAGTTCCGTTTACGTTGCTCACATATAGTTTATCGAACACATCAAGGTTTTGAGCGCGACCGACTTTCGGACAACTCAATTTCATATTGATTTCATCGCCTTTATCGCCTCTATATTTGCCTACGTTTATGCCCGCAACACCCAAACGGACAGTCTTGTCAATGTCAGAAGTAGGAATGCCTAACATTCCAGATTTGTCTTTATTGATGTTTACTTTTAGGTCCGTTGGCTGAAATTTCAATGGATTGGCAACATATAAAGTACCTTCAGTTTCCTTCACTAAATCTTCGATTTTGTAGGACAAAGCGCGCAATGTATCTAAATTTTCGCCAAAAATACGATAGGCGAGTGGTGCTTCTACTGGCGGACCTTGCTCAAAATCATTGACTCGGATTTCTACATTCGGAATCGAATTGAGGGCAATTCTCAACTCATCAATCAGTTTTGTTTTTTCTTTTGGCTGCGTTTCTTTTTGTAACTGAACAAAGATTTGAGCCAAACTTTCAGACTCATTTTTTTGTATTAAATTATAATAAATAACTGGATTTCCTTTGCCAATATTGGTACTGAAATTCCGAATCAAGGCTTGTTTTTTCAATATTTCTTCAACTTGAGTTGTAATTTTAGTTGTTTCCGAAATATTTGTTCCCTCAGGCAAATCAATATCAACCATAAACATTGGTTTATCCGATTTTGGAAACAAACTAAAACCTAATTTAGGTATCAATGTCAATGAAAAAATAAATATTAAAGTTGAAATCAACAATGATATTTTTGGATATTTCAAGGCGCGCACCAACACTTTTGAGTAACTGCCGCTAATTGCTTTTTTTAATAACCTTAAAAATAAATTACCTTCGGGATTGTGACTCGATGACAAAATTCGGCTACTTAAAAAAGGAACAATCGTGAGCGAAACAATCATAGATGCAAAAATGGTGCAGACAACCGCCACAGGCAAACTCCTGATGAATGCGCCCGAACCTTCGGGTAAAAACAACAATGGCAAAAACGCTACAATCAATGTTGCGGTGCAACCTACAACTGCGAGGCTAATTTGCTTCGTTGCTTCTATGGCTGCGCGTTTCGGCGACCAACCTTCGCGTAGGTAACGTTCTATGTTTTCAACGACCACAATACTATCGTCCACCAAAATTCCCAACGAAACAATCATGCCGACTATACTCAATTGATTGATGTTGAAACCGAATAAATTGAGCAAAACCAAACCGATGGCCAACGACAATGGAATTGAAATCATGACCACAAACGATGCCCTCAATCCAAGCGGTAATAGCGTGATTAAAACCAATAAAATCGCCAAACCAAAATCTTTTGCAAAACGCATCAAGCGATTTGAAACACTTTCAACTTGATTGAAAATGATTTTAAAATCCATGTTTTTAGGCAAATTTGCTTGAAAATTGGCAATAATTGGATCTACTTCGTCTTTTACGGCCAATATATTTTGCTCATCTTTTTGCGAAACCGTTATAAAAGCACAGCGATGCG
>JAYUJV010000154.1:0-9533 GCA_043764975.1 Saprospirales bacterium | reverse complement strand
TTTTGGTGCGGCGCTAATATTTTTGAGTTGCAAAGGCTGATTGTAGGCAATCTTGACTTGACCATAACGTGCCGTTTCCTTAGTTTTTATCTTCAAAGCCAGCAGAGGCTCAAAATGACGAACCGTAAATATGGCCTTCGTCGTATCACTTATATTGATTATAGTAGGATAAAATCCATGTTTTTCGGCTGGCTGATCGAACATGTAATTGGCGTTCAAGTCGCTCAATGATACAAGGCGATAAGTGCCTTTGCGCACATTTTCGATGCTACAAAGCCCTTGTTTATTGCTTTTTGCAAAATAAAAAGGACGTTCTACATGAAACGCGCTATCCGCCAGATTATCGTAAAGCATAAATAAAACATTTTCGATAGGTTCTTTACTCAAGGCATCTACCACCACGCCTCGCACCACGAGCGAATCCAGTTGGTCGCCAGTAGAAAACGTGTAGTGTACTTTTACTTTGTTGCCTTCAGTAATGTCTTGTATGGCATCGCCAAAATCTATACTATAAGTGGCGTTGGTTTTCAAGACCTCTTTTTCGGCAAACGTAAACACAACAGCTCTGCCGTTTAGTTTTACCTCAGGCGCTTCTTTGAGTGGTGGCGACACGACCACTTGTTTACTAATATCGCTCAACTTTACCCACTCTTTAAAATAAAGTGTAATCGGTTGCTTCACGAAGCGTAATTGATGATTGGGCGTAGAGCGCAAACTATCGAGCTTGGGCGGAATAATGTCTTTGATACCGCCATTCAACTGGGCTTGTTGTGCGCAACTTTGTGCCAAAAGCATTAAAAGAAAAGAATAAAAAAGGGTTTTATACATTATACTGGATTCGTGAATATCGCAAATATATTTTTATAAACCATTGAAATACATAATTTTATAAAAACATTAAAGTTATATTGTAAAAATAAATAATTTAATAATTAAATCAATACTGCAAAATTAAGCAATTACTTTGAAGTCGTATCTATTCAAAATCTCAAATCGAAGTATTTAACAAATTTTTATTTATAAGCCTCTTTTTTAGGTTTATTTTTATTGAAACCAACCTAAATCGATAAATCTGACTCATTAGTCGTTAATGTTTCATTAAAACGATGATTATTGAAAAATTTCTTAAAAAAAAGTTTTCAATGCAAAATCAATTCCATACATTTGACCTATGAATGTATAGATAATCATTTTATTTAAGACATTTTATTCTTAAAATCCTAACAGACTAACAATTTTATTTTTTTTTAAATTATTAAATCGTAATTTCGATGAAAAAACAATTACTAGTCTTATTCTGTGCTGTCATGTTCAGCGCAACCATGTTTGGTCAAGCTAAACGTACAACCGTTGTAGAAGAATTTACAAACGCATCTTGTGGGCCATGTGCTTCTCAAAATCCAATTTTAAAGAAAGTATTAGACACTAACTACCCAAAGGTATTGTCAATCAAATACCAAACGAATTTCCCTGGTTTTGACCCTTTCAATACACAAAATCCGGCAGAAGTACAGTCTCGTTGGTCTTATTATGCAGTATTCACTGGCGTACCATCAGCAGCAATTGACGGATATGCTCCGAATGGCGCATACCAAGGTAGCACATTTGCTTATGTTGGTCAGCCAGCATCCATCAAACAACCAGTATTGGATTATCATTTAGGTCTTACTACACCACTTTCAGTAAAGGTGTCGCATAGCATGAATGCAAAATTTGACTCTATCACTGTTCGTATGGTCGTGAAAAACGTAGATACAAAATCAGTAGATATAGCTGATTTGGTTGGTCATATTGCGATAGTAGAAAAAAATGTAGTGTTCGCAAATGCACCTGGTAACAATGGTGAAAAAGAATTTTATGGTGTGATGCGTAAAATGTTGCCTAATGCAAGCGGTACTAAATTACCTGCAACAATGGCAGTTGGCGATTCTACAGTAATCAACATCAAAGCAGCTTTTCCTGGCTATATATACAGCTTGGCAGAAGTTGGAGTAGTTGGTTTTGTACAACAAGTTTCTACAAAAGCAATCTTCAATGCAGCAGCAAGTGAGCCAGTAGCATTGCCAGCAGATTTAGTTGATGCGGCGCTCGAAGGCAAAACCGACGCACCAAAATCATTGTGTACTTATGACCTTACACCAAGTGTAAAAGTAACGAACAATGGTGCTACTACGGATATTACTGAATTTACAGCTTCTTATACCATCAATAAAGGTACAGCAGTTACTAAAAAATGGACGGGCATATTGAAACCAGCTGATGTAGTTACGGTTACTTTCCCAAGTGTTGTCGTAAAGCCAGGCGAAACAAATGTTGATTATACCATTGATAAATTCAATGGAGGTGTTGTGGATTATAATAAATTGAATAACACTGTAGCAACGTATAATTTTGAAACAATTCCCGCGCTTCCTACTCAAGATTCACTCTTTGAGGACTTTCAGGTAGCGGCAATCGGTGCGCAAGAAGCTGGTACTGTAATGGTAAATCCTAAAAATTCTCCAGTATATGTCGTGAAAAAAGCAATCAGTACCAATGCAAAAGCGAGTCTTGGTGGCTTCGGAAAATCAGATGGTTCTATGCGTTGGACATATTGGGCCATGGAGCCAGGTGACAATACTACATTGATTTTTTATAAAGCAAACTTAAAAAATCGCAAAAACTTAAAATTGACATTTGCTCACGCTTTCGCTCAATATTCTGATGCAAGTGGCACTACGAATGATTCATTGCAAGTGTTTGTATCTAAAGATTGTGGAAACAATTGGGTACCTGTTTTTGAAAAATCAGGTGATGACTTAAAAACAACTACACCAGTATCTACTGCGGCATTTTACCCATCAGCTACGCAATGGAAGGCCAATACAATTGACCTTGCTAAATACGATGGCGCTAGCGAATTGACGTTTGCATTCAAAGGCAGTTGTGATTTCGGTAACAATATGTATGTAGATGACATTTTAGTTACTGGTCAATCAACGATAATTGGGACAAACGATGCTACATTTGAAGGTAACGTATCTATGTATCCAAATCCAGTTGCTGATTTGTTGTCAGTAAACGTAACGCTTACAGAAGCTACTACTTTAAATGTAGAAGTGAGTGACGTAGCAGGACGCGTGGTTCAGACAATCGTAAACAACGAATCTTATGCTGCAGGTCAATACAAAATGGAATGGACACCAACTCAAAACGGTATCTACTTCGTGAAAGTACGTAGCAATAAAGGCGAAATCGTTCAAAAAATCAATGTAATTAAATAATTTTTTAATTTCGATTTATTCCAACAAGCAGCATCGAAAAGTTTCCGTGCTGCTTGTTGTTTTTATTTCATATTTTTAAAATTCAATTCTTATGAAAAAGATATTTTTTACAATCATTATTGCCTTGTGCGTAATGCCAATGGCTCAAGCTCAAAAGTTTACATTGAGTAGTAACAAAGTAAGCATCAATGTAAAAGCTGGTACAGATGATGCTGAAGGTCACGTGACAGTTAGCAATCCAAGTACTGTAGCAAAAAAAATGCGCTGGACGCGTAACGTTACTTGTACCACTACTGGTTGGGAAACCGCAGTTTGTGATTTTGTCTGTTGGGCAGCCGCAAAAAGCACTAATGATTTCACACTTGATGCAGGTCAAAAGATTGACCTCATCCTTCACGCCTATCCCAATGGTAAAGATGGCAGCTTGAAAGCAACTCTAAATTTATCTGACTTGGCAGATCCCAATACTATCGAAGCCATTACGTATAACTTCAATGATTGTATTATAATAGGTGTAAATGATGCCGAAATTGCTACTATTCAGCTTGCGCCAAATCCTGCAAGTTCGTTCTTTAACATCAGCAACAATACTTTAGTGAATAGCATCGAAATCACGAATAGCATTGGCCAACGCATGGCAACTTATCGTTATCAAGACGGTAGCACTTATGACATCGCTAATTTCGGTGCAGGTTTTTATCTTGTTCATTTAATAGATGAAAAAGGTGTTGTATTGAAATCAGAAAGATTGATTGTGAATTAAATTTAATTTTAAATAATTGATAATCAATATTTTATAAATTAATTAATAAAAAAACATAACTACTTAGGCGTTAATAAGTGATTTGATTTTTCATAGCTTTTGCTTATTACTCGTTTAAAATAGGCAATAAACAATAGGCAAAATTTAGATTTTGACATGAATTATCATGCTTGGTTTTCAATTGCTTTTTGTCAATTGCTTATTGTAATGGAAATTAAAGTCAAAGAAAGGAAAACTATTTTAATCCTTGAAAATGGCTAAGTAGTTACAAAAAATAAAAAGTCGAAGTACAGTTATTGGGCTTCGACTTTTTTTAATAAAACTAAAATGGCATTAATAAAACCAGTAAAAGGCATATATCCGAGTTTTGGTACAAATTGTTATTTAGCCGAAAACGCTACCATCTTAGGCGACGTAACTATGGGCGATGAGTGTAGCGTTTGGTTTCAAGCCGTGGTGCGAGGCGACGTGCATTACATCAAAATCGGTAACAAAGTGAACATACAAGATGGCGCGGTGATACACGCTACTTATCAGAAATCGCCTACCACAATTGGCAACAACGTGAGCATCGGGCATCGCGCCATTGTGCATGGCTGCACCATACACGACAACGTACTAGTCGGTATGGGCGCTATCGTGATGGACAATGTCGTGGTAGAAGAAAATGTACTGATTGCTGCTGGCGCAGTGGTACTCGAAAACAGTCGCTTGGAGTCAGGTCACGTTTATGCTGGTGTGCCAGCCAAAAAAGTAAAAGCACTCACGCCCGAATTATTCAAAGACATGATAGAGCGCATCGCCAATAATTATGTGATGTATAGTAGCTGGTTTCAAGATTGAAGAAGCTTTCCTTTATTTTATGTCGAAGTGTATTGTTTTCTTACTTTAATAAAATATCGAATACCGAACAAGGAATATCGAATATCGAGTAAGCCTCCAAAGATTTCGATATTTGTCTTTTTAACATTTTAAAGGTAAAGTTCTACGCACAGGTACTATAAAAAGCAGCAAGACTTTCCAACAATTCTTTCGGCTTTTCGGCATGCACCCAATGCCCTGCATCTGCAATGGTTTGCACTTGCGCATTCGGAAATAAATCATGGATAGCCATGATGTCCGAATCTTGCACATAATCCGATTTTTGACCACGAATAAAAAGCGTTTTGCCTTCAAAAGCATCGCCTGTCACATTGCCAAGTATATTGTGGTAATCTCGCCAAAGTACCGATAAATTCATTTTCCATTCAAAACGCCCTTCGTGGTTGAGCGTTAGATTTTTTAGCAAAAATTGAAGTGTGCCAATATCTTTTATGGTTTTGGCCAATTCTTCTGCTGCCACTTTTCGCTCAGTAAGGGTTGCTATATCAAGGCTACGCAAGGCACTAAACACAAGGTCATGTCCAGCTTCATACTCCTTTGGCGCAATATCTATCACAACCAAACTATCGACCATATCAGGATTGTCGAGCGCAAATTGCATAGCTGTTTTGCCGCCCATAGAGTGACCAATGATATGCGCTTTATATATCCAGTGCGCTTCCATAAATTCCTTGAGGTCTTCGGCCAATAATTTATACGTTACTTCGTCGTCGGTATGTGGCGAGCGGCCGTGGTTGCGTTGGTCGATCAAAAAAATCATGTTATTGGCTGCAAGGTGTTTGGCGATGGTCTGCCAATTGTCGAGCATACCAAACAATCCGTGTAGAATAATAACTGGCGAGCCTTCGCCGTATTCTTTATAATTGAGTTCGACCATAATTTATGCTTTAAAACAAAACAAGTCGTGTGAAGTTAAATCCACGCGACTTGTTTTTTTATTTTATTAAAAATTAAAATTATTTTAAAAATAAAAACATAAATTATTGATAATCAAATACTTATATTTATTATTTCAATTTTCTTAATTCCTTTAATTTTCTTAATTTTTCTTAAAAACCGCTTCCGTGGCATTTTTTGAATTTTTTTCCACTACCACAAGGACAAGCATCATTCGGGCCAATTTTTGGACCTTGACGGATAATAGGTTGCACACGTTGAGCCTGTTGGGGCTGACCTTGTTGGATTTGTTGTTGGCGTGCTTGAGGCTCGTCTTCAACTCTATTCGTTTGCGTGCTGCTTATGTTCGACTTTTGCTGACGTGCTTCTTGTACCTGATTTGCTTGTGGCAACTCCAATAAGCCTTTAGAAAGATAAGAAGTTACTTTTTCATTTGTACTAAAAATCAAGTTTTTAAAATACTCATAAGCCTCCATTTTATAGATTACCAAAGGATCTTTTTGCTCAAAACTTGCACCTTGCACAGATTCTTTCAAGTCGTCCATGTTACGCAAATGTTCCATCCACTGGTCGTCTATGATAGACAACATCACAGACTGTTCGATGTCTTTCATGACCGAGCGACCTCCACTTTTCACGCCTTTTTCTAAAGACGCGGATACTGGAATTGGGTGCGTGCTACCATCCACGAAAGGCACTTGTATGCGGTTGTAACGATGGCCTTCGTTGGTATGTACTTCTGTAATGACTGGCAACAATATTTCTCCTACACGTTGGCTCTTATATTCATAAAATGCCATCAATTTATTATGATATTCATTTATGACATCGTCTTCTTTAGCAACTAAAAAAGTGTCCGCATCCATTTCTGGATCAAAACCAAATTCGGTGATGGAGTCGAGGGCAAAAGTGCTGTAATCTCCGCTTTTACGGTTGCGAAGCACGAGGTTTTCACTTTCCGAAATAAACATTTGATTGAGATCAACTACCAAACGATCGCCCGAAAGTGCATTTCTACGCTTTGTATAAATCGCTTCACGTTGGATATTCATAATATCATCATACTCTAACAAACGCTTACGTGTGCCGAAGTTATTTTCTTCTACTTTGCGTTGCGAGTTCTCAATAGATTTAGTGACCATTGAGTGCTGAATCATGTCACCATCTTTATGACCAAGTTTGTCCATGATGCCAGCGATACGCTCCGATTGGAACAAACGCATCAAATTATCTTCAAGCGAAACATAGAACTGCGAAGTTCCAGGATCACCTTGACGACCAGCACGACCACGTAACTGACGATCTACACGACGACTCTCATGTCGCTCTGTGCCGATAATCGCCAAACCACCTGCTCTGCGTACTTCTTCGCCAATCTTGATGTCCGTACCACGACCAGCCATATTGGTAGCCAATGTTACCGCACCTGGTAAACCTGCACCCGATATAATTTCAGCTTCGCGCTGGTGCTGCTTGGCATTCAAGACATTGTGCTTTAGGCCGCGCAACTGGAGCATACGACTCAATTTTTCGGAAATATCAACCGATGTAGTACCGACCAATACTGGACGACCTTGATCCGTAAGACGTTGAATTTCATCTATAACGGCATTGTATTTTTCACGTGCTGTTTTGTAAACATAATCGTCTAAATCCGAACGTGTGATGCCTCTATTGGTTGGTATCACGACTACATCTAATTTATAAATATCCCAAAATTCTTTGGCTTCGGTTTCGGCTGTTCCCGTCATACCAGCAAGTTTGTGGTACATACGGAAATAATTTTGCAAGGTAATGGTCGCATAAGTCTGCGTCAATTCGCCGACTTTTACGTTTTCTTTGGCTTCGAGTGCTTGGTGCAAACCGTCTGAATAACGGCGGCCTTCCATGACACGACCTGTTTGTTCATCTACGATTTTTACTTCGCCTTCTACGACTATATATTCTTGATCGCGCTCAAATAATGTATATGATTTTAATAATTGGCTTGTGGCGTGTAAACGTCTTGATTTTACAGCAAATTCTTGACCTAACAATTCTTTTGCAGACATTTTATCTTCTTTGCTAAGACTTGCATCACGGTCAATAGACATCAAACTCGTTGATAACTCTGGCAATACAAAAAAGTCTGGATCGTTTTTAGGTGCTAAAAACGCTGTACCTTTTGGTGTCAATTGCACATCGCGTGTTTTTTCTTCTATCGTGAACAACAAAGGCGCATCAACCAATTTCATGCGTTTGCTTTGCTCCTGCATATAATGGTTTTCGGTTTTTTGCATCATAACCTTTATACCTTCCTCACTCAAAAACTTGATTAAAGCACGATTTTTCGGCATAGCACGATGCGAGCGCAACAAAGCCAAACCAGCTTCGCCTTCTTCTACACCAATAACGCCTTCGGCAATTAATTTTTTCGCTTCCGCTAAATATTGCGTTGCCAATTTTTGTTGTGCATCCAACAAACCTTTCACGACAGGATTCAACTCTACATACTCTTGGTCATCGCTGAGGTTTTGCATTGGTCCAGATATAATGAGCGGCGTACGCGCATCATCAATCAAGACTGAATCCACCTCATCCACCATCGCAAAATGGTGTTTGCGTTGTACTTGCTCCGATTGCTCGCGCACCATATTGTCACGAAGATAATCGAAACCAAATTCGTTGTTTGTACCATACACGATGTCACTCATATAAGCCTTGCGGCGTTCGGTTGAGTTAGAACGGTGCTTGTCTATACAGTCCACAGTAAGTAACAAAAACTCAAACAATGGGCCGTTCCACTCCGAGTCACGACGTGCCAAATAATCATTGACCGTAATGATATGTACACCTTCGCCAGTCAATCCATTAAGGTATGCAGGCAAAGTAGAAACGAGGGTTTTACCTTCGCCAGTTGCCATTTCGGCAATTTTGCCGCTGTGCAACACCATACCACCAATCAACTGCACATCGTAATGCACCATGTTCCAAGTGATGCGACCGCCAGCAGCGAGCCACGTATTTTTCCAGATGGCTTTATCGCCTTCTATACGGACGTAATCTTTTGCAACATTGGCCGCCAAATCGCGGTCATGTTGCGTTGCTGTCACGACGAGTTCTTCGTTTTCGGACAATCGGCGCGAAGTTTCTTTTACGACTGCAAAAGCTGCAGGTAAAATTTGCTTCAAGATGCCTTCGAGTGCTTGATCACGCTCTTTCGAGAGTTCGTCTATGCGCGAAAAGAGTGATTCTTTGGTAGCAATATTTTCAGTTGCTTCTACTTCTGACTTTATTTTTTCGATTTCTGTATCAATATCTGATACATAATCTTTTATGCGTGCACGAAAATCGACGGTACGCTGACGAAGTTCATCATGGCTGAGTGAACTCAATTGCGCATATTCGGCATTGATTTGATCTACGATCGGCGAAAAGGTTGCAACGTCTTTTTCGGACTTTGTGCCACCAAATATTTTCTTTAAAAAACCTAACATGGTATTTTCTTATTATATTGACTAATATTGTTTTCCTTAAAAATGCAGCAAAGATAATATTTTTTTTACGGCCTTCTTATTTATATCATATATTATTCCTAAATACTATTTTATGACATAATGGCAGTAAAAATAGCTGGAAACAGAAAAAACGTCGGATTCAATATTTTATATTGACAAAATAGCTTTTAATAAATTATTGTTATTGAGTGATTTGTATATGTGATTTTATAAACGTTCTTATTGAAAAAA
>JAYUJV010000153.1:0-3400 GCA_043764975.1 Saprospirales bacterium | reverse complement strand
CGCCATTTTTTTAGCATCGCTTTTCTTTTCATTTTTTAATAAAATACTAGCGTAAGTCATATAATATTCTGGCATACCGCCGTTTTCGGCAGCCCGTTTTGCTAATTTTTCAGCTGATTTTAATACCTTTTTGTCGTTCGGGAAGTTGTTTCCCATGTCCATCACAAGCTCATGTAATTTACTTGCGTCGTTCTTGATTTCGTCGCGCACGCAATCATCGCAAGCACGCAGGTATTTTTTAGGATTTTTGGTTGCGATGTAATATTTCAAATCGGCATCAATAATCATATCGTCCGCTTTGCTGGGCAGATATTTTTTAATTTTGCCTTTTACCTCTTCATGCAACGCATCGTTTTTGAACTGTATGGCTTTCGTACAAGTGTTTTTACAAGCCGTTTCTACTTTTGCATCAAAGGCTTCTTGGCCTACAAGGGAACTTATTTTATCTTTATTTTTTATCAATAAATCAAAAATACGCGAGTCCGCTTCCGTTGCGCCTTCGTGTATGATGCGTAGGTTTTCGGTAGTCGTCAAGTCCGTTTGCTTATTGAGGTATTCGTTTGCAATTTTCAACGTCGGTTTTGCAGCACGATTGAGCGCTTTTATATAACTATATATGAGCTCAGGCGTGCGATCACCTGCGTCGTATTTTTTTGCAAATTCTGCACTCGTGTCCCAATTACCGATAGCATCTTTGGCAAGGGCAATCAAACTTTCTGCCGATTGACCACCAACTACTTTTTTGAGAATAGTGCCGTCTGGCTTCAAAAAAAACAAGGTTGGATAAGCCGAAACTGGATATTTGTCTATAAAAGGCGTGTTTTCTTCTTCTTCCATGTCCATTTTGGCATTCACAAAATTTTTGTTGAATACGTCGCCGACTATTTTTTTCGTAAATTCGTCAGCTGCCATGCGCTTGCAAGGGCCGCACCATTTTGCGTAAGCATCAACAAATATTATTTTGTCTTCTTTTTTGGCTTTCGCCAAAATATCCGCCCACGGAGTATGTGTAAATTCGATGCCTTGCGCATTTGCGCCTAAACCTACGCATATAAGAGCAAGAATTAAAAGTATTTTTTTCATGATATTTTTTATAAATATTTTTAAAATTAAAAATTAAAATAACCGTGTATGAACACAATACGTGATTAACGCCAAATTGCATACCACTATTGTATGTTTGATGTTTTGAGGATTAAGTTTAAATGCCTTTTAATTTAAATTCCGCAAGTTGTATTAAAAATAATATTTTTTTAATAGGCATAAATGCCATTTTTTTTAGACACGAATTTTAAAAACAATTTTACTATACCAAAGTGCATACGGTTTTACCCTTTTATTAAAAAAAGCAAGTGTTACTTATTTTTAACACGAATTACACTCTAATTAACGAATTACACGAATCGTAGAAAAATAATTTCACTAATTTTGAAACTTACGTTTCAATACGAAACGCAAATTTTAGCGAAAAGTGTAAAACCTTATGCACTACAGTATAATTGCACGAATCGTAGATGAGAAATTTAATTTCACAAATTTATTGAAACTAAAGTTTCAATTTTGAGTGCAGGAAAACATTGAAGAAGCAGGGTTTATAATATATTAAGCCGCTTTTGTAACCAACCAATTTTTAAATATTTGATGCACTGCATCAACTGTCCAATCGTTTTCGATGTTCGGAATCGCCAATATTTGCTCGAAAAGTTCGTCTTGCGCCAAGCCTTCGCGCAAAGCTGTACTATAAGGTATAAAACTAAACGTGACTTGCGAATACAGGGGCAAAAAATCGTTTGGATATTGCTGTTGCAAATACGCGGCAATTTTTTGACGCAACAAAAATTTTGGATCGCCAACCAAATCGCGCATTTCTATAAAATTGCGTAGCGCCAAATCTGCTACGGCATTGCTGTCTTTGTAGCGCGTGGCATCGAATTGAGCAATCGCTTTGTCCCAATCTTCGCCACAATCATCTACCATTTGGTCGAGAACGGTACAATCTTCAAAGCCGCAATTCATACCTTGTCCGTAAAAAGGCACGATGGCATGAGCCGCATCACCCAACAAAAGCACTTTGCGCTGATATGACCACGGATGGCACTTGACAGTCACGAGCGCTGGCGTTGGATTTTGTATATATTCAGCGACATAATCTGGCATTAGAGGCAAGCTATCAGGGAATTTTGATTCAAAAAAAGCCTTGATATCTGCTTCCTCTTTTAGGTTTTCAAACCCATTTTCGCCCTCGTACGGCATAAAAAGTGTACAGGTAAAACTCTTATCGGGATTCGGCAAAGCGATCATCATGTATGTGCCACGCGGCCAAATGTGCAAGGCGTTGGGATCCATGGCATACTCGCCATCGGCAGTTGGCAATATGGTCAATTCTTTGTAGCCATATTCGAGGTATTGCTGCGAATAATTGAAGCGCGGTTGCTTTTGAAGCGTGTTTCGGATAGCCGAATACGAGCCATCGGTTGCAAATATCAAATCGGCATTGACGGTTTGTGTTGTTGCATTAAGGTCGTTTTCAAACGTAACATCGCAAGTTTGAGCATCTAAATGCGTACATTTTTCATGAAAATGAAAGTTAATATTGTCTTTTGCATCGGCCAACTCCAGCAAAGCACGATTGAGCCCGCCGCGAGAAACCGAATAAATGGCTTGTCCGTCTTTGCCATACGGCTGAAACGTGAGTTCGCCCTGAATGCTGTGCATCATGCGGCCTGGCATCGGTAGTGCTTCTTTTTGGAGCTGCTCGGCAATACCCGCTTTTTGCAAAGCATTCCAGCCACGCGTACTCATGGCCAAGTTGATGGATCGCCCACCTGCATAACCCGAAGCGCGCATATCGCCACGGCGCTCGTACACATCTATTTGGTAGCCACGTTTTGCGAGGTAAATGGCCCATAACGAACCAACTAGTCCTGCGCCAACGATGATTACTTTTTTTGCTGATTTATCGTTCATTTATTTTTTCTAAAGGAGTATTTTAAATTAAAGTTGAGCATTTTTATGATTTATATAGGCTGCATTACAACCAAGCAACAAACCGAAGCAAATCCACATCGGGCGATAATTCATGATGTCCGCCGCAATGCTTTGATAAGCTAAATATACGACGAACAGATAAGCGCTTTTGTACAAATACGCTTGCTGCACGTTCGGTTGATATATTCTTATTAATAAAAAATAAAATAAAACCAAGAGTATCGACAACCCAATAATGCCTTCTTCGATTAATGCGCCTGTAAAACTACAATGTGGATCGTAGTTTTGGAGGTGTTGCGGATAAATACCTAACAGTTTCCAATCTTGCATATTGCGGTTAAAATTGCTTGCGCCAATGCCACTCGCCCATTTGTTACGAATAAAACACGCTTCGATAGCAGTTTGTTTTAGT
>JAYUJV010000152.1:0-1224 GCA_043764975.1 Saprospirales bacterium | reverse complement strand
GCTGCTACAAGGTATTAATCCGTTCAATCAGTTGCCGAGTTACTACATCGAAAATCATGTATTGTCAAGCTCTCTGAACATCGAATTGTATCAAAAACTCAATTCGCCGATGTATTATACCGTTTATCCACCGCTATGCCAAGCCAGTTTTTGGTTAGGCGCGTGGATTAGTCCCGACAGTATTTATTGGCATAGTGTCACGCTCAAAGTTTTTTTATTTACTGGCGAATGTGCAAGTATTTGGTGGCTTCATCAGCTTGCGCGGCAGCAATATATACGTGCTGAAGCAGCCGTTTTGTACGCACTCAATCCGTTGGCCATCATCGAAATATGTGGCAATGTGCATTATGAAGGCGCAATGATTGCGGGTTTGATAGGCGCTATTTATTTTCTCCGAAAGGCTATATTTGAAAGCCAAACACCGAGTGTCAAGTCATTGATTTTGAGTGCTTTGTTGCTCAGTTTATCCATCAGTAGCAAGATGCTGCCGTTGTTGATGTTACCGATGTTCTTTTTTATTTTTAATCAAGATTTTATTAATAAAATAAATATTCGGAATATAAAAACAGGCGTTTCGTACTGTACGTTGGTGCTTTTATTTTTAGCCATACAATATTTGGCATTTATAAATGATACTTTTTTAGCACATTTTCAAAATAGTTTAAACCTTTATTATAGCAAATTTGAGTTCAATGCAAGCATATATTATGTAGCAAAACAAATCGGATATTGGACTTATGGCTACAATCCCATCAACAACATTACGGCTTGTTTGAAGCTGGTATTACTCTTTTTTATTGCGATATTGAGCGTTTCGAATCGCATATTTTTTACACATAAATTATTAATAATCAGCACTTTATATCTTTTATTATCGAGTACAATTCATCCATGGTATGTGTTATTACCCTTTGCGATGTCGCTCTTGACCCAAAGCCGTTTTGCTACCTACTGGACTGGTTTGTGTTTCTTGAGTTATAGCCATTATTATGGTGGTCAATATCAAGAACATTACTGGTTAATGACCGTAGAGTACAGCTTGTTATTCTTTTTTATAATAAAAGAATACAATTTCTTGCATAAACAACTGTAAATCACTATCTTTGCACCCATTTTAAAAAATATTTTTAATCATTATTAAATTAATTCTTCTTTTTCCATGAGAAATTATGAAGTAACGTTCGTGGTTGACCCAGTGCTGTCGGGCGACGAACTAAAAGCGAC
>JAYUJV010000151.1:0-3402 GCA_043764975.1 Saprospirales bacterium | reverse complement strand
CATTTTGTGCATTTGCACTGAACATAGTTGCGACCATTGCAATCGCTAAAATAAATCCTTTTTTCATTTTTTTGATAAAATAACGCCAAACTAAGTCTTGGCTTTTTGTAAATTAATGATTAAAATTGTTTGCGTATTATTATAAAAGTCAAAATTGTTAGTTAGTCATTTTTGTCGGTTAGTCATTGACAACCAACGCTTTAGACAATTTATAGCTTATAAATAACTCTAAATGCGTACTCTACGTTTTCAAGTCCTCCTTCAGGAGGATTTAGGAGGATTTACTTCCCCGCTTCCTTGATCACATCATCTGTTTTCTCGAAAGCTGGATTGGCGAAAATCATACCTGTTGCGCTGCCTTTATCGAACACAAAATCGTAACCTTTGGCATTTGCAAAACGGTCGATGGCCGCATATACTTTATCTTGAATCGGCTTCACCAACTCTTGACGTTTTTTGAACAATTCGCCTTCGGGGCCAAATTTTGCTTTTTGCATATCGCGCACGTCTTTTTCCTTTGCCACGATTTCTTCCTCACGTTGTTTTTTTGCTTCTTCACTTAGTAGCACTTGTTCGGCTTGGTACTTATTGTACATACCTTTTATTTTGTCATACTCTTGCGCAATGTCTTGACGCCATTTGTTCGAGAGTTTATCCAAATTTTCGTTCGCCACGCGATAATCAGGCATCGCATCTAATACTTTCTGAATGTCGATGACTGCTATTTTTTGGGCATTAGCACCATACGAAAACAAGGCCAAAGCCACTATTACCAAAAATGATTTAATTTTCATAAAGTTTTTATTTTTAAATAATTTTTAAAAAAGTGCTTAAAGGTACGACTATTTCTATAATCGTTATTCTTTTGACTCAAAAATAATACATTTGTCATTACTTGTAAAGTCCAAACACTCATATTTAACGATAGATTAACGAGAACTTATACATTTTAACCTTGTTTTAAGGAAAAAAATTGAAAAAGGGCTCTGGAATCTTTTGGAAATTTGAAAATAAAACTGAGTATTTTCACTTCTTTGGGTTTGATTCTCCAATTTGCAATTGACAATTAGCAATTTTATTTCCCAAGCTTTTGAAAAAGCTCGAACCTAAAAATTTTGCTTTTTGCTCATTGCCTATTGTTACCTAAAATATGCAATAATGAAACACAAAATACCTAGATTCTGCTATCAATTAAATCAACCTAAACGAATTACGCCTGATTTTGCAACTCAAATAATTCGGCGTAATAGCCGCCGTTTTCCATAAGTTCTTTGTGCGTACCAGCTTCTACGATTCGGCCTTCGTCGAGGACAATGATTTGATCAAATTGTAGCAAACCATAAATACGGTGCGTGATAATCATGGCCGTTTTATCCGCCAATTCGTTGCTGAGGTACGATACGATTTGCGCCTCGGTGTTGGTATCGACCGCCGAAAGGCAATCGTCCAAAAGAATCAAATCTGGTTTTTTTATCAAAGCGCGCGCAATGCTTAGGCGTTGTTTTTGACCGCCCGAAAGTGTCACGCCGCGTTCGCCAACGGTCGTTTGGTAGCCATCGGTAAGTTCCAAGACTTCTTCGTGGATGGAGGCGTATTTTGTGTAGGTTTCAATCTCGCTTTGTGTCGCCTTGCTTTTGCCAAAAGCAACATTTTGAGCCACGGTGTCCGAAAACAAGAAAATATCTTGCGGCACATAACCCACGCGCTGACGCAAGTTTGCGAGGTCGAGCGTGCGAATGTCTTTTCCGTCTATCAATATCTGACCTTTTGTGGTGTCGTACATACGCACAATCAAGTCTGCAATCGTGGTTTTGCCCGAACCGATGCGCCCAATAATCGCCATTTTTTGACCTGCAGCCAACTTAAAACTCACGTTTTGTAAGGCTTTCACGCCAGTATCTGGATAATCGAAACTCACGTTGCAAAACTCGATTTCGCCATCGAAAGTTCTTTTTGCTTGTGTGACGTTCTGCACATCTGGCACCAATTTCAAAAACTCATTGATTCGTTTTTGCGAAGCTGCCGCTTGTTGTATCAACGACGCAATCCAGCCGATAGACGTGACTGGCCAAGTGAGCATACTGATATAAATCACAAATTCGGCGATGTTGCCCACATCTATCAAGCCTTTCGAGACCTGTATGCCGCCTACATAAATGGTCACGATGGTCGTAATGCCCACCATCGAAATCATGATTGGCGAAAACAAGGCATCAACACGCGCCAGTTCGAGTGATTTTTGCTTAAAAATCTCGCTTTCGGCTGCAAAAGCATCGGTCATGGCGCCGACTTGTCCGTAAGATTTTACGACCCGAATCCCCGAATATGTTTCTTGCGCTATGCTGTTTAGTTTTGCCAATTGTTGCTGTATGATGCCGCTTCGTTTATTGATCAGATCCGATACATAATAGATAGAAACGACCAATATCGGCAAAGGCAAAAGCGAATAAATGGCCAGTTCTTTATTGACGCTGAACATGGCATAAATGACGAGCGCAAACAGCGAAATCAGGTTTACACCATATAGTATGACTGGTCCGAGATACATTCGCACTTTCGACACGTCTTCCGTGATGCGTGACATCATGTCGCCTGTACTATTTTTCTTGTAAAAGGCTGCGCTTAGGTTTTCGTATTGCACAAAGATTTCTTCGCGTAGGTCGCCTTCTATGAGGCGCGACATCACGACGATGGTTTGGCGCATGAAGTACATAAACAAACCCATGAGCAAGGCGCACAACAAAATCACGCCGCCGAAATACATCAAGTCATGCAAAAGCGTGTTGTAAAGTGCTTGTTTTGCTGCACCATCGGGCATCGATTTATATTGTCCAAGATTTTTGAACACCAGATTCATGGCGTTACGAATCATCTGAGGTTGCAAAATCCGAAAATAATTGGAGAGCGACACGAACAAAATCCCACCAATCAAGTGCCATTTGTAACGAGCAAAATATTTATAGAGGTATGCTAATTCTTTCATTGCTGCAAAGATATTGATATATTTTGAAATAAAAACCTTCGTAGGGTTTTACCTTTCTTTTTGGTTTAAATTTGGTTTTAATAAGCAAATACAAAAAATAATTGTACATATTTTTTATTTAAAACGATAATACTTTCAAATTTGATTATTCTAAAACAAATTTTATTGATATTAAATAAATAAAAATGTGTTTTTATTAAAATTAACTAAAAAATGTAGTCTTAAAGGCTGCAACTTTGTAGTGTAAACAAAATTAATTTTAAATCTGCCTTTTAAAAAAGTTTCAAAAATGAAAAAACTATTTAATTACTTAATTATTTTTTTTATCCTTGTAGTATCTTTTGCTTGTAGCAAAGATAAACTTGATTGTGACAAAGCGCGACTACAAGGCAAAGTGCTTGAAAAAGGCTCTAACAAAC
>JAYUJV010000150.1:0-3404 GCA_043764975.1 Saprospirales bacterium | reverse complement strand
GCAGGTATCAGCGGACTTGCCGCGCTAAACGCTTGCGCTTACCCTTGTTTTTCGGCTCTGGGCCAGGCGGGGCATCGCGTAGCGCTTGAGCAGCTTTTTGCTGCGCTTTCAGCGTTGCATCAGCCTTTTTTTTCTTGCGTAAATGCATGATGGTGCGGCCCACCGCGAAGCTAATAGATGCACTGACCACCAACAAGATAACGCTAGACGTTTGCATACCGTTAAGCTAAAAAAAGCTGCTGCAAATCATTTAAAAAATCAAAACCTCGCGCGGTCGGTTTGGCGTGGGTCAAGTTTCTCTCAATCAAATGATATAAACATTCATTTAGATATCAAAGATGCAAATATCAAACCATTATCACATATCATAAAGCATTTTCAGTCAGCGCATATATGTATCATACATCAAATTTAATATATAATTGGTGGATTGTTGTTGTGTGTGACCACAATTTTGTCGGCACAACCGACGCCTGCATCGAAACAAAAAACGCCTATTTTGATTAATGGTGGCATTATACATATTGGGAATGGCGAGGTAATGGAAAATAGTTTGATTGCTATTAACAATGGCAAAATAGAACTCGTGGTTGGTCAGCAAGTTGGGCGTAGTTTTGAAGGCTATAAAGTCATCAATGCGACTGGAAAGCACATTTATCCAGGGTTTATTGCGCCAAACTCTATGCTCGGTTTGGTAGAAATAGAAGCCGTTCGCGCTACGGACGATTTGGCCGAAGTTGGCGAAATGAATCCTAATGCACGCGCTATTATTGCTTACAATACGGATAGCGAAGTGACGCCAACGGTTCGTGGCAATGGCGTTTTGATTGCTCAAATTGTGCCACGCGGTGGCACTTTGACAGGACAATCCTCGGTGGTGCAACTCGACGCTTGGAATTGGGAAGATGCGGCGTATCGTACAGACGACGGCATGCACATCGATTGGCCTTCGCCTTATACCTTCACTGGTTGGTGGGCAGAGCCTGGCGATACGCAAAAAAATGAAGCCTACAATAAAGAAATCACAAATTTGGAGCAGTTTTTTGCAGAGGCGAGTGCTTATACGAAGCGTGAAAAAACAGCATCGGTCAATCTACGTTTGGCAGCGATGAGCGGTCTTTTTGATGGCTCAAAAACCTTATATGTACATGCCAGTCAAGCACGACAAATACAAGATGCTGTTCAGTTTGCCTTGAAATACAAAACAAAAATGGTACTTGTCGGCGGACAAGATAGTTGGATGTTGACAGATTTATTGAAAAAAAATAACATCGCGGTTATTCTCAATCGTGTGCATACGTTGCCTACCCGAAACGATGAAGACATAGACCAAACCTACAAAACCGCGGCTCAATTGCATGAAGCTGGCGTACTGTTTTGTTTCAGTGCAGACGAGGCTTGGAAGCAACGAAACCTCGCTTTTCAAGCAGGTCATGCTGTTGGTTTTGGTGTGCCGTACGAAGCGGCTATCGCCGCTTTGACAAGCAATACGGCTCAAATACTAGGCATTTCGGACAAAACAGGCACGATACAAGCTGGGAAAGATGCCAATCTTTTTATCTGCGATGGCGATGTGCTGGATATGCGCACCAATAAAATCACGTATGCGCTCATACAAGGTCGCGAGATTGATTTGGACAACAAACAAAAGGTAAATTATCGCCGTTTTCAAGAAAAATATAAGCAGCAGAAAGCGGAAACTGGTGGGAAGTAAAGGGTTTTTTATTGAAAAAATCAAAAAGGACTTAGTGAAATTATCTTGCTAAGTCCTTTTTTTATGCGCTTACCGTATGACCTGTTAGTAACTCTCTGTAATCTTTCATCACAAACTTTCGTTTGAAACGAAATGCTTTTTGAGTTTAATGCCGTTCTTTACGCGTTTGTCTGATGGCTTTGCCTATCAAATCCATCTGTAATTCATACTCAAATCGGTCTCGGTTTGGCGTTCCGAGCTGCCCGATTAAGTTGTCTTGCACTTCGTCTAATGTGTATGTTTTCATGATTTCTGCAATGCTAAACATGGGTAAAGTTTCGTTAAATGTAAACTTATTTTTATTTTTCTATTTCTCTCAAATCAATAATTTCTTTAAAAATCTTGAATGACAATATATTTTCTGTTGGAACTCTGTACGCGCCTTTTGCTTTCATTAGATATGCAGCAATTGCAGTCATTTCCCAGCCATCATATTCATCAGCAGCCCATTTTCTTTTTATTAGTTTTTCTAATTTATGCTTTTCGCCATATTGTTTTACCAAGCCAATTTCTGTTTTTATTTTATCTTCTAAATGAGGATTTGCCCAACTCCAAAGCCAAGTATTTGATATGTTGGAAATACTCCCAACTTCTTCGTATTGTATAATGATTTTATCAATTCCATTATCAGAAAATGTTAGCGTGCCTTTTACTTGGTCATAAAACCAATTTTGATATTTACCAATACCATATTTTTCTTCTACTTCTTTTTGTTGATTATTCAAATACTCATAAGATAATTTACTCAATTTTTCAAATGGTTTCGTATCTTTTGGTGTATCTAAATTTTCTTCTTGAGCATTTTCAAAGATATTTTTTTCTTTTGCCGTTCTTTTTAAAAATGAAAATATTGACATAAATATATAGGCTAAATTGTGATTAAGATTTGATTTTTCATAACATTATTCAAAACACACCACCTCACTCCGAAATCCCCAAATCAAAAACTGTCCGCAACTCATGCACGACTGGGTTTTCTTCTACCATTTTTTCGTATTTTTCTTTGCTCGTCAAAGGTTTGCTTGGCGGTGGCGGTAGCGAAGCGGCTAATTTTTCTTTATCAATCTCGATGTGGAGAACTAGGTCGCTGAGTTGAAACTGCTCGCGAAGGTAATCGATGAGGCCAGATTCTTGCTTGATTAGATTTTCCGAAATCGTAGAACCGACTTTTACATACGCCGATCGAGCGTCTTTGATGCTCACTTCGGCCTTCATCAAAGTTGCTTTCGTGGTAGGCGAGGACACGTTGTCCGCAAATTGCGCCCATGCGGCGATTAGATTTGCTTCATTGAAGGCAATGCCTTTTTCGGTCGTTTCGGCGGCCTTTTCATCGGATTGTACGGATGCGTATAGACTTTCCAAACTGCCAACCGAAGCCGTAATCAAAGCTGCTTTGGGCGCTACTTTGGCAACGTCTTCTTTCACAACCGTTGGCTCGGGCGTTGGCGTATCGTACACGGCTGCTGCAATTGGCGTTGGCGGCGTATTTATTTGACTGGGTTCAGATTTTTTTTTTTCTTCCACAGGCGTAGGATTGTTCGCCAACTCAATGGCCTTGTGGATATACGTCATTTTTATGAGCGTCATTTCTATATGCAAACGCTTGTTTCGCGCTTGCTTATAGTTGATGTCGCAATCGTTGCAAAGGTTG
>JAYUJV010000149.1:0-9568 GCA_043764975.1 Saprospirales bacterium | reverse complement strand
GAAGTATTTTGAGTCAAGACAAGGCACAAAAAAGGGGGTGTAGCAGGGCTACATACCGTTTTTTGTAACGCAGTATTGGCTCAAAAGACGAGTAAAATTGGGTTTGCTATTTTTTGAATCATCCCTAAAGCGATTCTAGCTTAATATAGTATGTGTGTTTTCTCTAATTGGAGTTAGATTATTGATGTTTACTCACGTAAAACTAAGCCAAAAATATTAAGATTGCAAATAAAAATTGGAATATTGATTCATTTATAAAATATTTATTATATCATAATAGATAATAAACTATGTCACATAGTATTTATAAATAAATAAAATTGACATATAATAATATTTTTTTTGAAAAGAAAATTAAGAAAATATTATGTTATCTTTGATTCTTGAACATTCAGAAATATTTTTTGTTAAAAATGTAATTAAAATTTATAAAATGAAGAAGACGTATAACATTACAAAATCTGATAACGAATGGCGCGAACAGCTCAATCCGCTCGAATATAGAGTATTACGCGAACACGGCACCGAGCGTCCGTTTGTAGGCGAATATACCGACACGACCGCAAAAGGCATTTATGAATGTAACGCTTGTGGATTTGAATTGTTTGCTTCCGAAAACAAATTTCATTCGGGATGCGGTTGGCCAAGTTTTTGGGGCGAACTCGAATCAGCAAATATCGAGCAAATTGTAGATAAAACACATGGCATGATTCGAGTTGAGTTGCTTTGTTCTAATTGTGGCAGCCATTTAGGTCATATTTTTAACGATGGGCCAGCTCCGAGTTACAAACGCTATTGTATCAATTCGGTTTGTCTGAAGTTTATACCAGAAAGTATTGGGTAAAAAAGTAGATTTCGATGTAACGCTGTCAGGGTTTTAAACCCCTGACAGCGTTTGGAAACTTGAAATTTTTCAGACTGCCAAATTAGAATTAGTAAAGTACAAATAATAACTTAGCAAAGTTTATTGAGCAAATAAAGGTCACATAAGCCTTTATGATTTGATGTGACCCTTCTATGTGCCTTATGAGTAAACCTACATTTTAAAGTCCTCCCTTTGGGAGGGTTTGGGTGGGTCGATTTTTTTTTCTAATCTTTTATGTCGAATTCCAACCTCCAAAAACCAATCGCCGACGATTCTATAATCCAGTTTTTCGTAGAATGGAATCGCTAATTCACGCGCATTGAGTATGATTGTATTCGCACCATGGCTTTTGATATATTGTTCAGAAGCCTCCACGAGTGCTTTGCCAACGCCGTGTTTTTGAAACTTTTCGGACACAGCAACTTGTCGCATTTTGTAAGTGTGTTCATCGTATTTAGTGAGAATCAAGCTGCCCATCATCTCTGCCCTATTGTTATAGCACGCCAAATGAACATCTACCCATTCGGCTTCGAGTTGGGTAACTTCAAATTCCATATTTATTGGTTTTCGCAACACTTCTGTTCTGATTTTTACGGATTCGTCATATTCTGGACTGCCCCATTCTATTGGAATAACTGTTTTCATTTTTTTATATTTAAAATAGAAAGAAATTTTTATCTGATTAAAATAAATTTTAAAAAATTATGAATTGACGAGCATTTCAAAAAGCATTGGGCTGTCGTTAAGTTCTTGATAATCAAAGTTATACATCTTCATATTTTGAATTATAGTGTCATAATCTTCTTTTGATTTCACTTCTATACCAATCATAGCTGGTCCATTTTCTCGATTGTGCTTTCGGGTATATTGAAAGTACGCTATGTCGTCAGTCGGGCCTAAAACGTTGTTCAAAAACTCACGTAAAGCACCCGAACGTTGCGGAAAATTGACAATAAAATAATGCTTTAAGCCTTCATAAAGCAAGGATCTTTCCTTTATTTCTTCGGTACGCGTGATGTCATTATTGCCGCCAGAAATGATACAAACTACGTTTTTGCCTTTGATTTGCTCCTTATAAAAGTCCAAAGCAGCAATGGTCAATGCGCCAGCTGGTTCGGCCACAATCGCTTCTTCGTTATAAAGTTGCAAAATAGTTGAGCAAACTTTGCCTTCCGGCACAAGTATAATGTCATCAATCACTTCTTTACAAACCACAAAAGTCTTCTCCCCTACTCTTTTCACGGCTGCGCCGTCCACAAAATTATCCATGGTTTTGAGCGAAATTGGACTGCCATGTTTCAAGGCTTCCATCATAGAAGGTGCGCCGAGCGGTTCTACACCTATAATCTTAGTTTTAGGACTAATTTGCTTGAAATAACTCCCCAAACCAGAAATCAAACCGCCGCCACCAACGGCCACAAATATATAATCAATTTCACAATCTACATCTTCCATGATTTCGATGCCGACTGTGCCTTGACCTTCCATAACTCGCTCATCATCAAATGGATGTATATATTTTTTATTCGTACTTTTAGTATAAATTTTACTTTCAGCCGCAGCAGCATCGTATGTGTCGCCCACCAAAACGATGTCCACATTGTCTTTTCCAAAAAACTTTACTTTATTTACTTTTTGAGCAGGCGTAGTAGTCGGCATATATATCGTGCCATGCACGCCGAGTACGCGACAAGCATAAGCCAAGCCTTGCGCATGATTGCCAGCCGAAGCGCACACCACTCCTTTTTCCAGTTCCTCTTTAGGCATCGTGACCATTTTGTTATACGCACCACGAATTTTGTACGAACGAACGACTTGCAAATCTTCACGTTTCAGAAACAACTTACAATCGTGGATTTCAGATAAATTTAGGTTGTGTGAAAGTGGCGTATGTTGCGCAATATTCTTTAATCGAACTTTGGCTTGATATATATTTTCTACTGAAATTAGATTTGATTTTATAGTATTTTCGATCATTGGTATAGCAAATATTAACTTTTGTCCTTAATAAAACAAAGATAACTAAATAGGCGTTAATTTTGTTGCTAAAACATTTTTATATGATTCATTGAATAAAAAAAATGACAAAAAACGGATTGACGCTGAACTTAATGTTTTTAGCTTTGTTCAAAATTTTTTAATTCTAATTACAAAAACAATATATTATGCTGAATATTAAAAAAATATTGATCTTTTCGATATTTTATTTGTTGCCAATTTGGGCATTTTGCCAAAATTTCACCATCAGTGGATACGTAAAAGAAGCTGCAACTGGCGAAACTTTGATTGGTTCAAACGTATATAATAGTGAAAAACGAAGCCAAGGAACTGCTACAAATAGTTATGGTTTTTATTCTCTTACCTTGCCAAAAGGCAAGTATAAAATCGTGTTTTCATACACTGGATTTCAAGATCAAAGTAAAGAAATTGATTTAAATTCCGATTTGAATATCAATATAAATCTTACAGAAGGTGTTGTTTATCAAGAAGTTACCGTTTTGGCAGAGCGCAAAGACAAAAACGTGTCTGGCACGCAAATGGGAACGGTAACACTACCAATAGAAAGTATCAGAAAAATCCCTGCTTTGATGGGCGAAGTCGATGTTCTGAAAGTCATCCAATTGTTACCCGGAGTACGTTCGGCTGGCGAAGGTGGTAGTGGATTTTACGTCAGAGGCGGCGGCCCCGACCAAAATTTAATTTTGTTGGACGAAGCCACCGTTTATAACTCTGGTCACTTGCTTGGTTTTTTCTCTGTTTTTAATGCAGATGCTATAAAAAACACAACACTTATAAAAGGTGGAATGCCAGCTCAATATGGTGGACGATTGAGTTCGGTACTCGATATTCAGATGAAAGACGGTAGCAATCAAAACTTCAAGGCCGCAGGCGGTGTGGGCTTGATTTCGAGCCGATTGACACTCGAAGGCCCGATTAAAAAAAATATTAGCTCGTTTATCCTTTCTGCTCGCCGAACTTATGCTTTGGATTTGGCTCAACCATATATCAAAACCACTAATTTTGCAGGTACAAACTATTATTTTTATGATTTTAATGCCAAAATAAATTATAAATTATCGGACAAAGATCGCTTATTTGTTAGTGGTTATTTCGGCCGCGATGTGCTGCAATACAACTCCACAAAACGCGGTTTCAACATCGCTTTGCCTTACGGAAATGCAACGGCAACAGCGCGTTGGAATCACCTTTTTAGCAATAAACTTTTTATGAATACGTCATTGATTTTTAATAATTATGACTTTTCATTGACGGCTGGTCAGTCGAATTTTTCACTCACTTTTGCTTCGGGTATTCGAGATTGGAACGCTAAAGTCGATTTCGATTATTTACCCAATCCAAAACAAACCATCAAATATGGTGTCAATTACACCTATCATACGTTCGTGCCAGGTGTGTTTAATGCAAAAAGTGGAAAGGTAGAATTTACGAATAGCAAAAAAAACAAGTACGCGCACGAAGCCGCTTTTTACATCGACGACGACTGGAAAGCTAGCGACCGCTTGACCTTGAATTTGGGTTTGCGCTACTCTATTTTCTCTCAAGTTGGGCCTTATACATCAAAAATAACTGGACAGGATTTTACAAACTCGCAAGCCGTAAAAACATACAGCGGACTTGAACCACGTGCATTACTAAAATACACATTAACAGAAAATTCATCTGTAAAAGGCGGAATCACAACGAATTACCAATATGTGCATCTTGTTAGTAACTCAACTTCTACTCTTCCAGGTGATTTATGGGTACCAAGTACAGAACTAGTAAAGCCGCAAAAAGCAATACAATATGCGCTTGGTTATTACAAAAATTTTAAGGACAATGTATATGAAACTTCATTCGAGGTTTATTATAAAGACATGTTCAATCAGCTCGATTATTCGGAAGATTATGTGCCGAATGCAGCAAAAGATGAAGAGCAGAATTTCGTATCGGGATTAGGCAGATCTTACGGTGCTGAGTTATTTTTGAAAAAAGCAAAAGGAAGATTGAACGGTTGGATTGGTTACACACTTTCAAAAACCGAGCGTAAATTTGAAAACATAAACAACAACAATTGGTATCCATTGACCTTCGATCGCCGACACGATTTATCGGTCATTGCCAATTATCAACTCACTAAAAAATGGGATGCAAGTGCCGTTTTTGTGTATAGCACAGGTCGCGCTTACACACCTATAAAAGCGGTTTATTTGATTGGTACTGCCGAAGGTAATGCTCAGCCAAATGTGCTTTATGGTCAGCGAAATAGCGCACGTCTTGAACCATATCATCGTATGGATTTATCGGCAACTTATACGCCACATCCCGACAGCAAAAAAAATTGGAAAGGCTCATGGACATTCGCCGTTTACAACTCTTACAACAATCTAAATACGTTTTTTACGTACTATAATTTTGATACCAATAAAGACACGAACGCCACAAAAGCCATTGCATATAAAGTTACTATTTTCCCGATTATTCCGTCAATTACTTATAATTTTAAATGGAAATAGGTTTTTTTGAATTAAAGAAATTAAGGGAATTAAAGGAATTAAGAAAATAATTTCCCATTTCAGTTATTAAAATAAAATACAAACATCATGTTAAATAAAATATATAAAATCCTAATTGTCTTTACTTTAACGGTTTTCGTCATTGCTTGTGAGCGAGAATATACGCCAGTTGATTTGAATACAGAACCAGAAATTGTAGTAGAAGGTCACATCGAAGCTGGCGACAATGCGTTTCCGACGTATGTGATTTTGACAAAAACGGTTTCCTTTTTTGAAAATTTCGATCCCAATAAACTCGATAATTTTTTTGTAAATGGCGCTGAAGTTTCCGTTTCAGATGGTTCAAAATCGTTTAACTTACAAGAACTTTGTTTGGATAAATTGAATCCTGCGCAAAAACTAATTGCAGCGCAAGCGTTTGGTCTAAATCCAGATAGTTTGCAAAACATAAAACTTTGTATTTACCTCGATTTGACAGGTCAATTGAAAGGCATAGAAGGTAAAAAATACGATTTATCGATTAAAGCTGGTAGCAAAACGATTACAGCTTCGACCGTAATACCGAAAATAGTTGCCGTAGATAGTTTTGTTTTTAACAAGACATTTCAAAATGCCTATCCAGATTATCGCGAATTAGGGGGTTATCTGACAGATCCTGATGGTTATAATGCGTATCGTTTATTTGCAAAAGTAAACAAAGGAAATTTTGTAGCAAATGCTCGAGGTTCGGTAGTTGATGATGGCATTTTTGATGGCAAAAAATCATTTAGATTTCAATATTCTAATCCAGTCCGTCGTGTGATTCCGAAAAATGAAACAGCAGATGAAAAGAAAAAATATCAAGGAACTGGCGGTTTGTGGCGCGTTGGCGATACCGTTTCTATAAAATGGTGCAATATAGACAAAGCGCATTATGAGTTTTGGAATACCCTCGAAGCTGCTCGAAACAATCAAGGACCATTTTCTTCTTACACAAAAGTGACGAGCAACATAAATGGTGGACTTGGAATCTGGGGCGCATATAGCGTAAAACAATACAATATGATTGTGAAATAATCAGTTTTTGAGCCGAAAATGCTTGATTTTAAGAATATTTAACTTTAAAAATATTATTTAACCAAATTTTAACCTAAGCAATTGATATTAAGTATTGACTATACAACATTTTTTTTCGTACATTTGTATCAATATTTAATTTATAAATAAATCAATAAAAAATTAGTATGAAAAAATTATTGTTATTCGCCATTTTACTTACATCATTGAGTGTAACTACTTTTGCTCAAAAAGCAAAAACAAAAACAAAAAAAGTAACTACAACATCTGTAAGCGCACCAAAACAAGTAGAAGCTGCAATGCCGCAAATGTCTTCTCCAAGCGCACCGACTACTACTGGACCTGCTGCGACTTTTGAAAAAACTGAAATGGATTACGGTAAAATCAAGCAAGGCAGTGAGCCATTGCGTGTATTTACTTTCAAAAATACAGGAACTGAGCCATTAATCATCAGCAATGCTGCTGGTAGCTGTGGTTGTACTGTTCCAACTTTTCCGAAAGAGCCGATTGGCCCAGGTCAAACTTCAAAAATCGAAGTACGTTATGACACTCAACGTTTAGGTGGTTTTCAAAAAACAGTTACTTTGACAACAAACGAAGCCAATCCAACACGTGTTTTGACAATAAAAGGTGAAGTAGAAACTCCTGCGACACCAAATCCAGCGGTTGCACCTGCAACTGAAGGCGAGAAAAAAGGACTTTAATTTTAATTAAGGAAATTAAAGAAATTAAGATAATTAAAAAATATAAATTCACTTTTTAATTCCATTTAAATTTTTTAAAAATATCAAAAGCCACTATTTCGATTGAAATAATGGCTTTTTTATGCTTAAAATTTAGTAAATTTGAAAACAATTTACTAAAAATAACAGTTATATGATAGTAAGTTTATTAATTAACTGTACTTTTGCAACAAAATTTAGAAATTAAGGATATGAGAAAAGATTATTTAATGCTTTTGGGTTTCCTAATGTTTATGTTAGGATTTTTGGCGCTTATATTGAGCCTTGTCGGACTACAATTTGGATTTATGACTTGGATCGATAACGTCGGCGGACTTTTCGGATTCATCGTTCGTTTGTTGCTGATTGTGGTCGGTATCACATTGGCCTATTTTGGCAAAACAGACTTAGAAAAAGAAAACAACGACCAAAAGAATTATTAGTTATTTTAAAAAGTATAAAGTACGAAAGTATAAAGTATTCAAGTCGATAGTTAAAACTAATTGTTGTAGTTTAGATAAAATAATCACTGTTTAATCTTAATTGTATATTTATTACAACGATATGATATTTATTTTTTCAATATTTAATTCGGGTATAATTACTTAATAATCAATATTTTAGACATCAATAAAACTGCAATACTTAATACTTAAATACTTAATACTATTCTAAAAATTACTAATTTTATTAAAATCAATATACTTTTTTGAGATTATGGCAATAATGATAACGGACGAATGTATCAATTGCGGCGCTTGCGAGCCCGAATGTCCGAACAATGCAATATATGAAGGCGGTGTAGAATGGGCAATCTCTGACGGCTCATCACTCACTGGCACTTACAAATTAATAACAGGTAATGAGGTTGAGGTTGATGCCAAGCAAATGCCAATTTCTAACGATTATTACTACATTTCGCCTGACAAATGTACTGAATGTGTCGGCTTCCATGAAGAGCCACAATGTGCAGCCGTTTGTCCAGTCGATTGCTGCGTACCAGATCCTGAACGCGTTGAATCCAAGGCATTTTTGTTGGAGCGTAAGGCGGCTTTGCATTTGTAATCCTCCCCAACCCTCCAAAGGAGGAAGAAAATGGCCTCCCTAACCCTCCAAAGGAGGGAACTGCAATCGTAGATTTTATATTTATGTCAAAAATTTACGGAATTATGCTGTAATTGGAACAAGCACTAAAACACACTGTGTCTTAACTCAAATACTATGTTTTTGCTTGCAATAGCTCGAATTTATTGTCAAAAAGACACAGTGTGTTTCAATGTTCCAATTAGTAGATAATTCCGAAAATTTATTTAAACGTATGCCGCTAATTTAGAGAAATCTTTTTTAAATAATAAAAAATTTAGTTCTTTTTATATAAAAAATTGTTTGCCAAGTTGTACATTTGGCAAACAATTTTTTTTTATGGAAACACTTTTCAATTTATCGGGCAAAGTTGCCCTCATCACTGGTGCTAGTAAAGGCATAGGTGAATCTACTGCTTATTTACTCGGAAAAGCTGGCGCGAAAATCGTCATTTCGAGCCGAAAACAAGACGAATTGGATGCGCTCGCTGCTCGCTTTACTGCCGAAGGCATGGATGTTTTGCCCATCGCTTGCAATGTAGGCAAACCCGAAGATTTACAAAATCTGGTATCAAAAACGATTGAACACTACGGCACAATTGATATTTTAATCAATAATGCAGCGACCAATCCAACGTTTGGCCCATTAGAAATGACCGACGCTGCTGCTTTTGACAAAATTATGAACGTGAACGTGAAAGCGCCTTTCGAGTTGGCAAAACTGGTTTTGCCTTATTTCAAATCTCAAAATCATGGTTCGATTGTGAACATCAGTAGTATTGGCGGCTTGTCGCCAGAACAATATTTGGGTATTTATTCGGTCAGTAAAGCGGCTTTGGTGTCTATGACAAAGTCTATGGCCAAAGAATGGGGACAATACAACGTAAAATCCAACGTGGTTTGCCCAGGTTTGATCAAAACAAAATTTAGCGAAGCCTTGTGGACTGACGAAAAAATGTTGAAACATTTTTTACGCCAAGTTCCCAACGGCCGCATGGGCTCTACCGAAGAAATCGCTGCAATCATCTTGTTCCTTTCGTCGGATGCCGCTGGTTATTGCAACGGTAGCGTGTTTACGGCTGATGGTGGTTATACGGCGTAAGCAGAATTTAAGATGTTGAATATCAAAGAGAAATAAAGTGCGTATTTTGTATTGTTGAAAAACTTGTTTTTCAATTGTTATGAAGTGCGTATTTTGTATTGTCGAAAATAGAATCAAGGCTTTTATCTACATAATATATTGATTATCAAATAATTATAAAATATTTATTCATTTATTTGCAGATACTGTAGCTATTTTGTATCTTTGATTTGTTAATAAAAAGT
>JAYUJV010000148.1:0-3408 GCA_043764975.1 Saprospirales bacterium | reverse complement strand
TTGCGTTGTATTTGAGGCGTTTTTATAGTCAAATTGTCATTCGTAAATCCAAATTGAGCATTGGGTTTTACGAAGCTAAACGTATCGCTCGGAAACTGAGAGCTGCTAATTGTATTTAATGTTTTTGCATACATGGCTTCGTAACCTTGGTTGTATTTTACGGTTGCTCCAATACCTAAAAAACCATTGTCTAACTCAATTCGTTGTGCATAATTAAGTCCAAACTCAGACCAAGCCATGCCTGTAAATTTTGCAGCAGGAAATTCAAAATATTCTCTATAAGGTCTTTGGTTGATGCGCTGAAAATTTACTGCTGGCGTCACGCCATGTGCGCCGCCCATCACGCGTACGTTATAAAATGCGCCGACACATATATCATCTGTAATCCGAATAGAAAATGCAGGGCCATGAATGATGGCTAAACCCTCGGCATATTTTTTTTGATTGGTATCATAAAAATCCAGTATCGGCCCACCATTCGGCCCACCTGAAGGTGGTTGTGTCACTAATGTTGCTTTTTCAGCCGTACGTAATGTGTTAGGAATGTTATTTTGGCGAATAAAGCCATAATTGGTCGCTGCAAATGCGCCTATGCCGACAAGATTTAGATCCCAACGCAAGGGATTTTGAAGACTATTGACAGGATTGAGCAAAATACTACCAGTGCCGCTATATCGTTCGATACGTAAGCCAAGCTGCTCTTGTGCAAAAGCCAATTGTTTTAAGAAAACGAAAAGAAATAATAAACATAATCTCATACTTGTCGGTTGTTAATCTTGTGCAAAATAATTCATTATGATAACGTTAAAAGTATAAATGAAATATAAAAACAAAGCAAAAACAAGCAAAAAAAAGCAAAAAATATCAGAATTGAGTATTTTTTAAGATAAAATACTCAATGTAATTTCAAAAGTAAGAAATTATTTTTTCAATGGACTGAGTTGATATTTACCTATTACACCAAGATACTGTTGATTTAGTTTGCTTTGCATAGCATCGAACCCGATACAACGTAGGTCTTTGCTATAAAAAATATACTCTAAAGGCACATTCAAAAAGCTATTGATTTTAGAAGGATAACTGAGCATTAGCCCTAGTCGGCTATCTAGTATGTTGCAACGAGTTTTGTATTCATAAATCTCTTGTGACCAAGGCACACAGTTATAATTACCTAACACAATTGTCCTGTTTTTTTCTTTTGTTACCCGCAGCGATAAGTCGTTGAGGTATTGGCGCAAGGTGGCAAACCCTTTTTCATTAAAAGGTGGTGTTATGTACGATGCTACAAAGCGCAATATTTTATCTTCATCAAACTGAATATAACCTTCTATGTTGGGTATATTATTTACACTAAAAGTATCTACTTTCGTAAAAGGATATTTTGAAAAAATCAACATTCCATAAAGATCTACACGTTTCAAACTAAAGGCATAAGGATAGCTTGATTTTAGGTTTTTTTTCAGAATCGAATCTGCTCTTGGATTCACTTCTTGAAAACACAAAATATCTATCTTGCTTTCTTTTATGTCACTTAAAGCACTATCTATATGCTCATTGATAGACGACATCTCGAATTGACCTACTTTATAAGTAGGCTCGCCCATCAATGGCGATGGAAATCGAATACCTTCAGTTGCACTCGATCGTAAGTACAGACACAAAGCCGCACTGCACCCAAAACCAACCCACATCCAATGCGTTTTGTTCAATGCAAGCATCAATAAGCCCAAAACTAAGTAAGCAATCAGTATTTGCTCTGCATATTTTGAGAATGAATGAAAGCTGAAATATCCTGGTAATGCTATACATATTATGGCTGGCAAAGCTGCAATAAGTGTAGTACTCCAATAGATTATTTTCTTTAAAGACATATAATATTGGCTTAAAATACTTGTTTATGATTTTGAAAAAACAAAATAAGTCATTTTTATTGGATTAATCAAGTTTTGAATCAAAAATTAAGTCCGAATAACAGCAAATGCAATTTTTTGTACTTTTGATGTTCCATCTGGATGAAAATACTGAATCCAAGCAATATAGATGCCAGTTCGGGAGGCTTGTCCATCTTCTCTATCGCCTGCCCACACCAATGTGCCTTCAGCACCAAGCAATTCGCCATTAATCCAATTTTTGACCAAGCGACCTTCGCTGTCATATATACGCGCATTGGCTTTGTAGCCACTATTGTCTAATTTATATTGTATGGTCAGATAGTCTTCATAGCCATCATTGTCTGGCGAAATACGTGCCGTTTCTACAAAAAATGGATCTGCCGTTGTGTTGGTATTCGGTTGATGATATTGAGAGTTTCGGTAAGTTGGTGTGGCACGCAAAGCAGTTGCTGCCGATTGCCAGTTCGATTTGCTTTGAGTCTTATCGTCAGGGAAAATACGCTCCAGCGAAATACCTTTCGAGTCTTTCAAAAGTGGATTGTGGAAACTCGACTTATAGTCAAAAGCATCAATAACCACGTTTTTGATAGAATCTTTGCTCAATATAGTGATATTACAAGAGTCGATTGTCAATGAAGGCAAATCGGTTTCGAGAATGGCTTCGGGGCGTTGTATCGTAAATGTTTCTTTTAGTAGCAAAGCGTTTTCGGTCAATACCACATATTGATCTGGCAAGAGTAAAAAACTTTTTTTGATTTCTTTTATGTCTGCGCCATTGCTCAATGAGGCGATTTGGATGTCCGACATATTCAAGGCTTTTTTAGAACGATTGTATAGTTCTACAAACTTTACGCCATCAATCAAGACTTCGTTTATCACTAAATCATTTGGTTTTGGTTTTTCAGCCAAGGCTACTTTCAGTTGGTATTCGCTTGCATTGGCTTGTCCATTGCAGTCATTGAAAGCATTGATTTTTAACACAATATCATATTCTTTTCCGCTTTGAAGCGGCGTATCTAAGCTCACAATCACTACGCGAGGATCATCTTTTTTTAATGAAAATGATTTTACAACAATCCCTTTTATATCAAGCGTACTTACTTTTTGAAGATAACGATCAAATGTAAATACAAGCTGATTGGCCGATGCTGCAAAAACTTGCAATGGCACAGCACCTTTTTGCGTATTTGTGTTTTTGGCAATCGAGTTTTTACGACCTGGCGTGCCGCCGCTATTGTCCTCCGAAGCAATCCAGTTTTCTTCGCCAAGACACGGGTAATTCACGTCGATGCGCTCCAATGACCAGCCGCCATCTTTCTTTTTGCTGTTTTTGTAGGTACTGAGTTTGTACTCCATGCGGTCTATGAGGTTTCCTTTGTTGTCATATAAAGTCAGAACATCGCCATCATTACCTAAACCAATAAATTTTGAAAACGTTTGCGATTTTCCATATTTTGAAAAATCTTCTTTGTACGAAAGTATAAAATAACCTTTGGCATCAATCGTGATATTAGGC
>JAYUJV010000147.1:0-3414 GCA_043764975.1 Saprospirales bacterium | reverse complement strand
CCGAATTGGTCGGCACTACAAAAAACACCAACACAGCCAAAGCTGGAAATAAAATTAGTAATAACGTTAACATATATGTCTATTGTCTGTTTCTATTTGTTCAAATTAAAATGCGTCATTGAAGTAATAAGTCAAAATTGTCAGTTAGTCCTTGATAATCAAAAACTCAAACTTTATTAATGCTATCAATTCTGTACAAATACTTTCTACTCATTTTAATATTAAAAATCTATATAAATTGCTTTTTAAAAGCTAAAAATTAAAAGACATTTTAAAATCAAAAAATATTTTCTTAATTTTTTTAATTTTTTTAATTTCCTTAATTATTTTCAGTGTAACCCTGGTACTACAACCGAAAACAACAACAAAACAACGATACTCACAATCATCATCAAGACATAAAAGCCGATGTTTCCTGTTTGTAACTGACGCATTTGTACGCCAAGTCGTTTGACACCATCGCCGACACCATTTACGGCACCGTCCACCAATGTTTTATCCATTACGTTAGAAAAGAAATTAGAAATAGCATCTAATGGCTTCGTAATCAATGTATTGTATAATTCGTCGATATAATATTTGTGGTAAACCACTTTTTGAAAACCTGTTATTTTATCGTCTTCGACTGGCACTACGCCTTGCGACACAAAACGATTGCGCGCCAAGAACCAAACGATTGCAATCATCGCCAATGTGATGCCCATGAATATCAATTCGGTATTTGCATCGCCCGCTTTGGCTTCGCCCAATACTGGCGATAGAAATGTTTCGATGCTGTTGTGTAATCCAAAATGCTCGCCTAAAAAATGCGGCACGCCAAAGAAACCACCAATCACTGACAAACCTGCCAATACCATCAATGGTAAAGTCATGCTCAATGGACTTTCGTGCAAGTGGTGTTCTTGCTCGTGTGTACCCCTGAATTTGCCATGAAAAGTAACGTAATAAACGCGGAACATATAAAAACAAGTCATCAACGATACGCAAAGTCCTACTATCCAGTACACCAAACCATGCTCGTGCAATGCGCCGAGTATCTGGTCTTTCGAGAAAAAACCTGCGAATAACGGAATACCCGAAATCGCCAATGTACCAATCAAAAATGTCAAATGTGTTATTTTGATGTGTTTGCTCAATCCGCCCATGCGACGAATATCTTGCTCGCCACCCATGGCATGGATAACGCTACCTGCGCCCAAGAACAATAAGGCTTTGAAAAAGGCGTGCGTCATAACATGAAATACACCTGCTGAATATGCACCTACGCCCAAAGCTGCGAACATCAAACCCAACTGACTTACCGTTGAGTACGCCAATACTTTTTTGATGTCATTTTGAAATAAACCTATCGAAGCCGCCAATAATGCAGTGGCTAAACCTATTATCAAGATAACTTGCATCGTTGCTGGCGCTAACGAAAAAAGCACATTTGAGCGAGCAATCATGTATATACCAGCTGTAACCATAGTAGCAGCGTGAATCAATGCCGAAACTGGCGTTGGACCTGCCATCGCATCTGGCAACCAAGTATATAGTGGCAATTGCGCACTTTTACCCATTGCGCCTACAAAAAGTAACATCGTAATCGCTATGATAACGGTGCTATTTGCTTGAATCAAAGCTGGCGCAGCCGCGAATACTTCTTTATATGTGATGCTACCAAAAGTCTTGAAAATCATCAAAATACCAAGCAAATAACCTAAGTCACCGATACGATTCATGATGAATGCTTTTTTTGCAGCACTGCTATATTCTATGTTTTTGAACCAAAATCCGATAAGTAAGTACGAACACAAACCGACACCTTCCCAACCAACGAACATCACTAAATAATTGTCGCCCAACACGAGCAACAACATGAAGAAAATGAACAAATTGAGGTAAGCAAAAAAGCGACGGAATCCGTCATCGTCGTGCATATAACCTGCTGAGTATATATGGATTAGCGACCCCACGCCCGTAATAATCATTAAGAACAATGATGAAAGTGGATCGACTAAAAAAGACATATTGGCATTGAATCCACCTGCATGAATCCACTCAAATAACGTAACTGTGGTCGGCGATGGATTGGCGAGTTGCGACAAAAAGATGCCCAACGACACACCAAAAGATGCCAATACTGCACCACTCGCAATGATACTTGTCAATGATTTGCTAAGGCTTCTATTGGCCAAACCAATGATTGCAAAACCGATTAAGGGAAAAAATGGTACTAACCAAACTAATTGCTCCATAATATAATATAGTATTCAGTTCAAGAAACTGACTTTTTAAAACTATCCTTTTAATTTATTTAAAACATCAATGTCCACCGATTTGGTGTTTTTGTAGATCATCATCAAAATCGCTAATCCGACAGCAACTTCTGCTGCTGCAACTGCCATGATGAAAAACACAAATACTTGCGCGCTACTATCCGAGTGCATACGCGAAAAAGCGACCAATAGTAGATTCACGGCATTGAGCATCAGCTCAATACACATAAACATGATGATGGCGTTGCGGCGAATCATAACGCCCAATACGCCTATCGAAAACAATACTACACTGAGTAGTATATACATATCAATAGAGACTCCTGTTATTATTTCCATTTCTGTATCGTTAATATATCGAGTATTTTGCTACCATTATCAATTTAAAAAAATGATTTTATAAACGTAGCCTATTTTGTTTTGAATAATATATTATGAAAATAAAAAAATATTTAATTTATAAATTATTAAAAATCAATATTTTATAAAATTTAATAGTTTAATATCTTTAATAAAAAAATACGTATAAATTCAATATGTCGCTCCTATGGAGCTTTGATGGTCTTCTTGGGTGTTCCATTATAAGCTACCGATATGTCATGCCTAACGGCATTTTCAAAACACAAATGCCGTTAGGCATGACATATCGGTAAAAAACGTATAACCTACAATGTGTTTTTGAACTCCGTAGGAGTGACACTTTTAAAACCTATTAAATTCCTTATGGAAATTGAACCATTTTTATTAAAAAACAAATCGCTAAAATATTATTTTAATTTTCTTCATTCCCTTAATTTTTTTAATTAAAAACTAATGTATTTCCTTTTTGCTCAATGACACCGTACCAACCATCGCTGATAAAAACAAGACAGACGAGATCTCAAATGGAATCATAAAGTCGCCAAATAAGACTTTACCGAGGTTTTCGATGAGTCCAATATTCGGGTCTGATACGCGTGTTGCCAATAGTGAATCTGCACTTTTTAGTGAAGCAACAATAGTTAATAGTAACAGTCCACCAGCTACGGCAGCTACGACTTTCCCTATCGTGTCTTTGTGCGGCTCTACTTCTTTGTTGAGGTTGAGCATCATAATCACATACAGAAACAAAACCATGATTGCACCAGCATACACAATGACGTGTACGGCTGCCAAA
>JAYUJV010000146.1:0-9601 GCA_043764975.1 Saprospirales bacterium | reverse complement strand
GTATTAAGTATGTAAGTATTAAGTATTACAGTTTTTACAATATTTAAGATACTTATTCAAAGATTATTATCTCGACTTGAATACTTAATACTCAAATACTTAATACCTTTGGGCAAATACAAAAAACTTGCTGCACAATGTATTTTCACAAAAAAAATTAAAACGATACCAATACATTAAGAATATGAATAATATATTAAATACTATAAATCAGCAAGTTGTACAATATAATGCAAATTTGATTGCTGTTTCAAAACTCAAACCAAACGATGCGATTCTGGAAATGTACGAACTCGGTCAACGCCGATTCGGCGAAAATTATGTACAAGAGCTTGCTGAAAAAGCAGCCACTTTGCCAATCGATATTGAATGGCATTTGATCGGGCATTTGCAAAGTAATAAAGTAAAATATGTAGCGCCATTTGTGGCCATGATTCATACGGTGGATTCGCTGAGTTTGCTACAAGAAATAAACAAACAAGCGGCAAAACACGAACGCGTAATTTCAGTATTATTACAATTTAAAATCAATGACGAAGCGACAAAATTTGGATTATATATACAAGAGGCTTTTGAAATACTGAATCACGAAACATTTAGTCAGCTAAAAAATATACGGATAGAAGGTGTGATGGGCATGGCTACATTCACTGAAAATAAGGCACAAGTACGCCATGAATTTCAAGCATTAAAAAGTATTTTCACGAACCTTAAAAATCAAAGATTCGTGGACGATTTGAATTTTAAACACATCAGTATGGGTATGTCAGACGACTACGATATGGCGCTCGAAGAAGGGAGTACCATGATTAGGATTGGCAGTTTACTTTTTGGGAAAAGGTAAATAAAAAATGCTTTGCAGACTGCAAAGCATTAAATGTGTTTTGGGCTTAAAGTCAGCATGTATCGGGCATACAGACACAAGTCTGAACTACGCTTTTTTTCCAAAAGCGGTAGTTCTACTTGTTTATTGATAGACTGTTTGTATCCTTTTTCAGCACTATGGCTAAAAATCGGCACATAAACATACAGAAGACATTGTGTGTGTGTGTGATGTAACTTCATGTATATTAAAAATTAATGTTTACGTTTCTATATTAAGCTCAATCCTTCAAGTACAAATAATGATATAAAGTAAAATTTTGTACGCCTATCTCTTAAACTTTCCTGTTCGAGTCAAAAAAATTAGAGTGATACTTCATACTTATCATGCTATATCACTCTAAAATACTTTGCTCAAATTAAATCTAGTAACTCCAACAAAACCAAAATTTGATTTTCTTTCATTATGATTAAATATAATGCAAAGATATTGAGAGTAATCCAATGTACAAAGGACAGTTTACGCAAATTCACGAACGTCAAATTTACATATTTTTTAATTTTGAAAAATTTTATATAACATAGTAATTAATCTGTATCATTTAAAATATAGATTAATTAACACGTTATTTCTAATAATACCAAATATTATTAAAAAAAATAAAAAATAAAAAAGAATAAAAAGATATAAATTATTAAAAACGTGTTTTCACGAACGTCAAATATTACATATTTTACATTCCTATTAAATTTTCATCAATCACGATTTGTACCAAATGTTGTTGTTCTACTTTTGGCAATTGATAAAATTCAGTTGATGATGATACTGCGCCTAAGCGGATAAGAATTACGATGATGATATTTAACATGATATTGTGTTTTGAATTATTAATGATAATTGATAAAATAATAACACAAAGGTATTGGCTTACTTAGTTTTATACAAGGACAGTTTACACGAATTCAAGAACGTCAAAAAAATACATATTTATATTTTAGATAATATAAATATGAATATATAATATGCTATAAAAAAGAAACTTACACATTGAGTAAATTATTTTTATTTTAATAACATTAAAAATGACACAATTATTAATAACTATTTCAAAAAAAAACAATATTTTTGCATTTCACGAACGTCAAAACTTTAACATAATAAATACTATGAGCCAGCCTTCATCACAATTCAAAGCACTTTGGGAAGTAACAAATCTACTAGATGGTTATAAATTAAGGAATATAGATGTGTTGGCTAACATAGATAGTAAATCAAATTTTACGAAATATTATCATTTTTTGAAAAATGACGAAACTAAAAATGAAGATTTGGCAGCGCAACACATTGGCTACACAGGAAAAGAAGATCCAAATTATCGTCGTTTTAGAGTAGATTATAAGACAAAATTGTTACATACCATTTTTTTTATTGATACCTCTAATACTCAATTCAAAGAACAGTCTAGGGTATTTTTACAATGCTCGCAGCACATCAACGAACTCGAAATATTGATAAGATTTGGATTTCACGACAGCATAGCTATATATGCAAGGGAGATATTAGAGCAAACCCAAAGATATGAGCTAACCGAATTGTCACTGAAATTAACAATAATGTTACGTCAATTATATGCTTTGCATTTAAAAAGTAAAAAAGAATATGAAAGATTTGCAACATTGAGTAAAATTTTTGAGTATGAGTTACAAATTGAGCGAAAAGCGCTGGAATATTTTGATCATTTAATGTCTTTTTATATAAAAAGGCTTAATAAACAAGATAAAGTTTACAATTTAGCAGATTCATATTATAGAGATTTAACACCCCAAATAAAAGAAAAAGCAAGTACAAATTTATTGGTTTATTACTTTAGCATTGGTTTAACAAAATATTTGAGTAGATTGGATTATCAATCGGCATTAGAAATATGTGATAAAGCAATTTCTACGATTAAAAACAAAAAATACAATGCAGAAAGCAGTAATGTTATATTCAGAAACAATAAAATATTGTGTTTGACCAAATTAAAACAATATGACTTAGCACGTTTAGCATCAAAAGAAGCTTTAAATACTATGCTTGAAGGGCATAATAATTGGTTTAGCACAGTTTATAAAACCGTAAATTTAGCATTTCACGAAAGTGATATTCTTGGCGCTTTCGAGATGTATGAAACTGGTAGATTTCACAAAAACTTTAATTCTTTACCTAAAAGCAGCCAAGAAAACTGGTATTTGTTAGAAGCCTACATGAGTTTGTTCGAGAAATTGGGGGCTTTGCCAGTTGGTTCTGTTGATTTTAAATTGAAAAGATTCATCAACAATACGCCAATGATGCACGCTGATAAAGAAGGTCGAAACACAAGCGTTCAGATAATTAGGCTTTTGCACAAAATTGTGGACAATGACGAAAAAAACTTGCATGAAAGTATAGAAACGCTTGTCCGTTATCGTACCCGATACATGAAAAGTAAAGATCACAAACGCACCAATATTTTTGTGAATATCCTGAAAAACGTCATCGAAGCTGGGCATGATTTCGAGACCGTCAAAAAACTGACAGATGAATTATACGAGCAACTAAAATTTGAAGAATTTGATTTTGATAACAAAGAACATTTACTCGAAGTCGTGCCTTTCCATATCTTGTGGGTGGATCACGGAACAGCTATTTATTCCAAATATAAAAATGTAGCTTAATTTTTTGAATTTATTGCGCATAAAAAAAGGTAGTTTTCGCGAACGCGGAAACTACCTTTTTTTATTATAAACTTAATTCTATTAAAATTTATGTAATTAAATTTAAAATGTTTGTTTTGATGTCAATTATTCTTTTAAATAAGAGTATGCAAATATTAGGTATTTTAATTTTAACAATACCTAAATAGCTCATTATTAGTTTATTATCTCAACTTGGATACTTAATACTCCAATACTTAATACTTTTGACTAATACAAAAAACTTACTATACTTTGTATCTCCACAAAAAATTTAAAAAGAACCAAATTACTTAAAACTCAACAATTCGACTTCAAATATCAACGTTGATTTTGGTCCAATATCTGAGCCAACTTGCTCATCGCCGTAGGCCAACAATGAAGGTAAAACCAATCTCCATTTGCTACCAACTGGCATCATCTGAAGCGCAATCGTCCAACCGCTAATGACTCTATTGAGTGGAAAAGTAGCAGGTTGTCCGCGTTTTACGGAACTATCAAATACTTTTCCGTCTATCAATGTACCATGATAATGACAGGTTACATGGCTTTTCGGGCCAGGCTTTTCGCCATTTCCTTCTTTCAATATCTCGTATTGAAAGCCTAACTCATGACTTACTACGCCTTCTTTCAAGGCATTTTGCTCCATAAAAGCAACACCTGCATCGTGGTTGGCTTTGGCTTTAGCGTTTTTCATCGCCATCAATTTTTCAAATGCGCTCATATATATCTCTCTTTTTATTTTTATAAATAATTGATAATCAAAATGTTATATTCAATTAGATAAATTTTATTATTTTAAAAAATCTTATAAAATATCAATTATCAAAGACTAACTGACAAAAATGACTAACTGACATTTTTGACTTATTTACAAAATTAATTTGCTTTAAATCGTTTTACGGCTGCAGTCAATTGAGGTAAAATCTCAAACGCATCGCCAACTACTCCATAATCTGCAGCTTTAAAAAACGGCGCTTCTGGATCTTTATTGATGACGACAATTACTTTCGAGTTGTTCACACCAGCCAAATGTTGGATTGCACCAGATATACCAATCGCGATGTACAAATTCGGACGAATCGCTACGCCAGTCTGACCCACGTGTTCGTGGTGAGGGCGCCAATGCGCATCTGCCACTGGGCGACTACAAGCCGTAGTTGCGCCAAGTGCTGTTGCCAAATCTTCAACGATGCCCCAGTTTTCAGGACCTTTCATACCACGACCAGCAGAAACGACTAATTCTGCTTCTGGCAATGGCACGATGCCTTCAATCGTCTTCACTTCTTTTACGCGTACTCGACTTGACGGTACCGAAACGCTCAAGTTTTCGACAGAAACAGCTGCACCAGTTTCTACTGGTTGCACCGAATTACCCATCACAGAAATGATTTTCATATCAGAACTCAACGTATAATTCGCCACTGCTTTACCCGAAAAAACGCTCTTACTCACTGTAAATGAGCCGTTTATGCTTGGCAAACCGTTTGCGCCTGACACTGAGGCTGCATTGAATCGAGCCGCCAATCGACCAGCAACTGACTTACCAGTTGAGCTATGGCTCAAGATAATCACATTTGCACCTTGTTGAGTTGCGACGTCAGCAATCACTTTCGTAAATACCTGACTATCAAAATGATTCAAGGCATCATTGCTGATGTTGAACACTTTTGATGCGCCGTATTTGCCCAATTGACCAGCATCATTGCAGTTGCCTATAGTTAATGCCGCACAAGTTGTGCCAAGGCTATCGGCTACTTTTTTGCCATACGTAACGGCCTCAAAAGCAGCTTTTTTGAATTGTCCTTTTGGACTTTCTACATATATTAAAACCATGATTTTTGTATTTAAAAAACTTAAATTAAGTATTTTCTTTCTCCTACCCTTTTCAAGTCCCTCTTTTGGAGGGATTAACTTCGTTGAGGGCTTCGCCGTTTAGGGAGGACTTTATATCACCTTTGAATCTTCGTGCAACATACGCACCAACTCATCCATCTGCGAAGCATCTAAAAGTTTTACGCCAGTTTTTGCAGCAGGTAATTTGTAACTACTCACCGTCGCTTGATCAACGAAAGCACTTGGCTCTATGACGTTGATTGGCTTCGATTTTGCCATCATAATACCGCGCATATTCGGAATCCGTTGCTCTGCCAAACCTTTAGCAGCACTCAATACGAAAGGCGTATCAACTTCAAGCACCTCTACTCCACCTTCTATATCGCGTTCGATGGTTGCGGTGTTGCCAGCCAAATCCAACTTATTGGCATACGAAATGTAAGGCATATCGAGGTATTCGGCAATCATTGCACCGACTTCTGAGCCATTGTAATCAATGGTTTCTTTACCGAGCAACACAATATCGAAACCGTTTGCCTTTGCATACGTCGAAATTTGATGCGCTACATATAATGACGATGCAGGACTTGCATTCACTCGAACAGCATCATCTGCACCGAGCGCTAAACCTTTACGGATTATTTGCTCGTCTTCTACTGTACCGACGTTGATTAACGTTACAGTTCCACCTAAAGTTTCTTTAATTTCCATGGCGCGAACAAGCGCATACCACTCATCATAAGGATTCATGATGTACTGCACACCAGCAGCATTGAACGCCGTATTGTCAGCATTGAAGCTAATTTTTGAAGTCGTGTCAGGCGTTTTACAAATACAAACCAATAATTTCATTGATAGTTATTTTTATATTTTGGTATTCTAATTCTACTTTAGCTCTCTGTTTTTTATTAAAAAAGTAGATTTGGATGTAACGCTGTCAGGGTTTTAAACCCCTGACAGCGTTTGGAAACCAGTTATTTTCCCAGACTGCCAAAGTAGAATTAAGTATATTATTTTAAAATGCAAATATACGATATTTTTTGATAGCGAAAATGATTTTAGCGAAAATTCGCTAAAATATTTTGTCCAATATTTTTCAATTCAAGAAATAAAAAAAGTCGAAATAACACAAGATTATTTCGACTTTTAAAACAATATTTTAATCAAAAAGTTGAACAGAAACTGTAGCGACAGCAACAACTGGTTTTCCATCTTTCAAACCTGGTTTCCAATTTGGCATATCACGAACTATCGCGGAAACTTTCTTCTTCCAAGCCACATCAATGGTTGGTGCATTCACGATTGGCGCACGAATTACTTTTCCATCTTCGTTTATTACGAGGTTAAAAAATAAATAAACGGCTTCAGCCTCTTTGTTAATATCTTTAGAATCAGGCATATTTGCTTTTATCCAAGCCGAAGCTGCTTGCTCGCCGCCTTCAAAAGTTGGATTACTGTCAGGTGCTTTTTCAACAATTATTTTTGGAACTGGTGCTTTTTGAGCAAAACTGACCGTTCCGATGCTACATATCATAGCAAATATCAACAAAATAGATTTCATTTTCCTTTATTTTAAATTTCAGATATTAATAATCACAAAGATAAGCCCGTAAACCATTCATTTCCAAAACTTTAAACTTTGATTAACATTTCAATTTATATCTTTTCAATTTGTTCAGCCGAAAGGCCTGTATATCTCATTATTTTATCAATTAGTTCTCCATCTTTTTTCATGGAATTGGCAACTTCGTACTTCATTTTTAGAATAAAACCTTATTTTTAAAATTTTAATACAACTTTGCAAATCGACTTGGGTCTGCTTCGTACATCATTTCATAAATGGTTTCAAAGACATTTTCGGCGCTTGGTTTAGTAAAATAATCACCGTCTGTGCCGTAAGGAGTTCTGTGTTCGGCCGCTGTCAATGTCTTGGGGTCGCTATCCAAATAACGATAACCTTTTTGTTTTTCAAGAACTTCTTGCATCATGTATGCCGATGCGCCACCAGGAATATCTTCGTCCAAAAACAAAATGCGATTGGTTTTTTTCAGACTTTCGACAATCATATTGTGAATATCGAAAGGCATAAGCGACTGAACATCAATTAGTTCTACACTTATTTCATGTTTTTCGAGTAGCTTCATGCCGTCTTGCGCCACGCGAACACATGAGCCGTAAGTCACGAGTGTAATGTCGCTGCCGACAGTCAAAACTTCGGGTACGCCGATTGGTACTGTATATTCGCCGATATTATCGGGCATCGTTTCTTTTAGGCGATAGCCATTCAGACATTCTACCAATATACATGGATCGTCGGATTTAAGCATGGTGTTGTACATTCCTGCGGCTTGCACAAAATTACGTGGCGTCAGGATATACATTCCTCGCAACGTACTCAACATCATGGCCATAGGAGAACCTGCGTGCCAGATGCCTTCGAGGCGGTGACCGCGTGTGCGAATAATAACTGGTGCTTGTTGCAAACCATTTGAGCGATAGCGCAAAGTTGCCACATCGTCCGAAAGTTGTACGAGTCCAAATATTAGATAATCAAGGTATTGTATCTCGGCAATTACTTTTTGGCCGCGCATGGTCATACCTGTTGCTTGGCCCATAATTGTCCACTCTCGAATACCTGTATCGAAAACCCTGAACTCACCATATTTTTCTTGCATACCCTGAAATGCTTGATTCACGCCGCCAATGCGACCGACATCTTCACCGAATGCAAATAAATTTGGATAGGCTTCGAGGCTTTTATCCCAAAATGTGTTCAAGACTTCATAACCGTTTTTCGTGATTGAATTATCAGAAAAAATCGGTTTTATTTCTTTTATTTTTAATGCTGCTTTATCCGATTGACTGTATAAATTGCTATGATAATCAACTTCTGCTTGATCTTCGCGCTGTGCCAACCAAGACATCAACGGACGACGTGTGGCCATATCTAAGTCTAAAATTTGATAAAGTGTTCGTCTAGCATTTTTGACTACATCACTGATAAATGGATTGATATGAGCATTTAATGCTTTTTGTTGCTCAACCAATATTTCGTGATTGGGCAACACACTTATCAATTGGTCATAAATGGCATTGAGTTCAGAAACTGCTTTTTTAGGACTTTGAATATATTTTGACCAAGCGGAATGACGACATTCGCGCGCATAAGCCTTGCCTTGTTCGTCCAATTCTTTGAGTTCATCTTCGCTCGCCAAGTTTTTTGAAATAATCCAATTGCGCATCACCAATATACAATCGTGGTCGCGCTCCCATTCGAGGCGTTCTTTAGATTTGTAGCGTTCGTGCGATCCAGATGTAGAATGACCTTGTGGTTGTGTCAGCTCATCGATATGGAAAAGTGCAGGCGTATGTGTTTTTCGGATTTTTTCAATTCCTTTTTCATAAATTTCACAAAGTGTCGGATAATCCCAGCCTTTAGCATTGTAAATATCCATGCCTTGACCTTTTTTATTGACTCGAAAGCCTTCCAAAACAGTCGAAATATTGCCTTTTGTAGTCTGATATTCTTTCGGAACCGATATGCCATAGCCATCGTCCCAAACCGAAACGGCCAATGGAATTTGCATCACTCCAGCTGCATTGATGGTTTCCCAAAAAATACCTTCCGAAGTTGATGAGTCACCGATGGTCACAAAAGAAACTTCATTGCCATTGTCAGAAAATTTATCTTCAGCCAATTCGGGGCGTGCGCGATATTTTTTTGAAGCCAATGCTAAACCCAATGCGCGCGACATCTGACCTCCAGTCGAAGAAATATCGGCCGACACATTATATATGTCTTTGTGGTTTGTCCAATTTCCGTCTTTATTGATGAAAGGTGTAGCAAAGTGGTTGTTCATTTGCCGACCGCCAGAAAAAGGATCGTTTTGGGTGTCTGCATATAGTTGTGCAAAAAAATCTTCGAGCGTAGATACGCCGAGCGCAAACATAATCGTTTGGTCACGATAATAACCACTTCTGAAATCGCCTTTGCGAAACGCACGTGCCAAAGCAACTTGCGGCACTTCTTTTCCGTCGCCGATGATGCCGAATTTGGCCTTACCACTCAGTACTTCTTTTCGTGCCAACATACTCGCTTCGCGGCTAACGACACAAATCCAATAATCGTTCAGCACTTCGCGAACGTAAGGATCTTCTTGTACAATTCCTGCGGGCACAGGCATTGCTTGCAAAATAGGATTCTTTATCATTTATTTGGTTTATATTT